>QIAS01000340.1:0-4729 GCA_003225615.1 Acidobacteriota bacterium
TCCAGCGCGGACGCGTCCCCACTGGCCGCTTGAGCGCTGGCTTGCTGCGCACAAACTGGTAGAACAAGGGCAAATACGATACTGGACAGCAAAGTCCGCTTTACCATGGCAGAACTCCTAATTGAATGTCTCGTGTTGTTGGAGCCCGTCTGCCACGCCGCAATTCGGCATTGGCAACCACCAATTGAAAATTCTTGGAATATTGGAATAAGAGATAAATGCTGAAAAATTAGCAGGACGGAGGGGGTCGCACGCACAACTCCATGCGCGCCCCGAATGCTTTGCCTTGACATTCACCAGGGGAAAACTGGCGCGCCATTACCAGCAGTGAGAGGGCAAAAAAGAGCATTGCCGGCGTCGCGGTTTGTGCCATCAGGCAAGTCAGGCATCTAACGCTGCCCGCGGCGGAGAGTCGGCCCCCTGCTAAGCCAGGGGAGGTCGATAACTGGAGGCTGCAGATATGGCTAGCTTGAGCAGTACTAACTATAAGCAAGGCGAGAACACAGACTAGGCCCGCCCAAGCCGTCCAGCTCGTTCGTTTAAATCGGATCGTCGACATTCCGTGTCAACTTAGATGCAGAAGATCCAAACCAGAGTGGCCCTGTTCGCGACCCCGCATTCATTGACGGGTTCGCACCGGACTGAATCCGATTCTAGCACCGGTCAGGTTCGACGTTCTTCACGACTCAGGCCACGTATGCACAGAGTAACTCCACACTTGTCCGTGCGCTGTGCCCATAGCCGTTACCTACGCAATGCCGTTTTACTAGCTACCGGGGCTCCGCGCCGGCTCCCTGCGCGCCTCCAGTAGCCGGCACCACGATGGCCTGAATCCCTTGCTCGGTGGTGAGTTTCTGGAACCCAACCACATCAGTTCGTTGCAACTCGGCCCAGCGAGCCAGGTATTCGTCAGCCTCTTTCTTCAACTTTTCGAACTCCCGGGATGCAGCCTCGGTAGGAGCCGAATCAGTACCCGAACCCACCGTTATAGCGAGGTAAGCAAGCTTGGCATCGATCTGTGGTGGATAAGCAAGCGAATCCTCGTTGGCGGTAATTTTCAGATTTATCAGCGCATCGCGAGCCGACACCAGTTTGTGATCCAGTTCGGACGCCGCAGTCACCACATTTTTCGCGTTGCCGCCCTCAGGTAGTCGTCTCTTTAATCCGTCCACCTGTGAACGCACATCCTGAATCTGATTTACCGCGTCGTACACCCGGCTCAGCTCGTCTCGAATGTCGAGCAGCAGCTTGAATTGCTTCTGCAGGTCGGCCTGCGCAACATTCACTCGCGGATCAAGCTTCAGTTCCAAGGGCGCGGTCTGGCTTTTGCCGTCTACCGTCAGCCGCACCTGGTACTGCCCGGGCAAAGCGAGCGGCCCTCGCGCACCGTCCTTGTACTCATACAGGTAATAGTCCGGAACGCTGCTGGCGCCTTCGTAGTGAAGATCCCAGATGAAGCGGTTCATGCCAGCTTCCGGCTTAATCTGCTTTTCCGGTTTCTTGTCGTCCGGGTCGAGCGGCTCCTCGAGCGGCTGTAATTTGTTGCTGGTGTATTTACGAACTACCGCGCCGGCTGCATCCAGAATCTCAATGGTGGTCTCCTGCTTGGGAACCTGTTTCACGTAGTAGTAGATCACCGCACCCGGAGGCGGATTCATTCCGACCAGTTTCGGCTTGGGCCGGTCCTCCTCGTCGCCATTGTGCATGCGGTACGCGGTACCCGGTTTGTAGAGGTAAACATCGCTGTTCGCGACTTGATCGCTAAACTGGCGCAGCGGCGTGATGTCATCCAGAATCCAGAACGAACGGCCATGTGTCGCCAGCACCAGGTCGTCATTCTTTACGACCAAGTCGTGAATAGGCGTCGTTGGCAGATTTAGTTTTAACGGCCGCCATTCGGCGCCGTCATTGAATGACACATACACTCCGGTTTCCGTTCCCGCATACAACAACCCACGCTTTTTTGGGTCTTCGCGTACCGCCCGGACAAAGCTGCCATCCGGAATCCCCTTTCCTAGCCTCGTCCAGGTTTTGCCGTAGTCACCGGTCTTGTAAATGTAAGGTCGCAGATCATCAAGCTGGTGACGATCCAAAGCAACATAGGCCGTCCCTGCATCTTGCGGTGAAGCCTCAATCAGGCTGACGCGGCTCCACTCCGGCAGATCTTTAGGCGTAACATTGCTCCAATTCTTCCCGCCATCGCGAGTAAGTTGAATCAAGCCATCGTCTGTTCCCGCCCAGATGAGTCCCTTCGTGAGCGGCGATTCGGCAATAGAAAACACCGTGTCGTAATACTCGGTACCCGTATCGTCTTTGGTAATCGCTCCGCCCGATACTTGCTGCTTACTCTTGTCATTGCGCGTGAGGTCTGGACTGATCGCATCCCAGTGCATCCCGCCGTCTGTGGTTCTGAAGACGCGCTCTCCGCCGTAATACAGCGTGTTCGGATCGTGCGGAGAAGTGATCAGTGGCGCAGTCCACTGGAACCGGTGCTCCAGATTGGCTGCCCCATGTGCGTCAGAAAGTTCCGGCAGCACCGCGATGTTTTTGGTTTGCCCAGTGCGCTTGTCGAAACGGGTCAGGTTGCCCTCATAATCTCCTGCATACACGATATTGGGATCGGGCGGATACGGCGCGATATAGCCCGCCTCTCCACCGCCTACGGCGTACCAATTGGAGCGATTGATCGATCCCTCATCGCTGCGGCTGGCTATAGCAATCGTGCTGTTGTCCTGTTGCGCACCATAGACGTAATAAGGGGATCGATTGTCGGTAATGACGTGATAAAACTGCGCGGTTGCCTGATTATCCTCACGTGTCCACGTCTTGCCGCCATCCAACGTGATCGTTACACCGCCGTCGTTGGAGGCAATCATGCGGCGCGGATTCTTGGGATCAATCCACAACCCATGGTTGTCGCCATGGGGCACTTTGACCTTGTTAAAGCTGCGACCGCCGTCTGACGATCTATAGAAATCGACATCCAGAACGTAGACCGTCTCCGGATCCTGGGGATCGGCAATGATGTGCATGTAATACCAGGGGCGCTGGCTAAGACTGTGACTCCCGTTCACGAGTTCCCATGTGTCACCGCCATCGTCCGATCGATAAAGACCACTATCGTGCGCTTCGATCAAGGCATACACACGCTCGGAGTTGGCAGCCACAGCTAAGCCAATGCGTCCGTAGGGCCCTTTGGGCAGGCCATGTTCCTGTACTTGTTTCCAGGTCGTCCCACCATCGCTGGACCGATATATGCCGCTGCCCGGCCCTCCGCTTGAAAGACTCCAAGGTGTACGCCGGGCTTCCCACAAGGACGCAAAAACAATATTCGAATTATGTGGATCGAACGCGACGTCAATGGCGCCAGTGTTCTCATCTTTGTAAAGCACTCGTTCCCAGGTCTTCCCGCCATCGGTGGTGTGGAAAACTCCACGCTCGGTATTCGGCCCGAACGGATGTCCTAAAGCCGCTACAAAAACAACGTCAGGATTTCTGGGATTCACAATCACCCTGCCAATGGCTCGACTATCACGCAGCCCAACGTTCTTCCAGGTCTTTCCCCCATCGAGCGACTTGTACACGCCGTCCCCATGCGAAATATTGCCGCGAATGCAAGCTTCCCCGGTGCCTACATAAACAGTGTTCGGTTCGGACTCGGCAAGCGCCACGCTTCCAATCGAACCAACGCCTTCTTTGTCGAAAACCGAACTCCAAGTCACGGCACCGTCCGTCGATTTCCACACGCCGCCGCCTGTGGAGCCGAAGTAATAGGTCGTGGGATCACCTGGGATTCCCGCCGCCGTCAATGACCGCCCGCCCCGGAATGGTCCAATCACCCGATACTTCATGCCTTTAAACAATGGATCCGCATTGTCCATCTTTGAAGCATCTTCCGTCCTGGCCTGCGCGGCAGGCTTCTGCTCCGCTTCCGGTTTCCTTGTCCTTTCTCTCTCGCCCTGACCCACACCAATCGTGCTGCAGGTCCAGACAAACATGATCAGACAAAACCATTTAAGTACGCGACCGATCAGTCCATTGCCACGCATGTGTTATTTCTCCCGGGGGAAGATTTGACCAGATATGGTAATGAAATAAGGGCTCTACGAGAAGCCCTTTAATACTTACCAAGGCTCTCAGAGCAGGCGCGAGGCGTATCGTAGGCCTGCCCGCATGTACTTCCTTGCCGTCACGCTAGTCTATTCCTTTTCCAAAAGAGCACGTGCCGCTTGCAATTGCTTGCGTTTGTCCGGATCCAGCTTGGGATAGTCCAGATGCAGCTTTTGCAGCGTGTCTACGAGTGCCGCAGCGACCACCACCCGTGTGAACCACTTGTTGTCTGCGGGCACCACATACCAGGGTGCTTCCTCCGTCGCCGTGTGACGGATCATATCTTCATACGCCCCCATGTAGTCGTCCCAAGATTCCCGTTCGTGGATGTCCGCGGCCGAAAATTTCCAGTTCTTCTCTGCTTCCTCCAATCTCGCCAGGAAACGCTTCTTCTGTTCTTTCTTGGAGAGATTCAGAAAAAACTTACGTACGACAAAACCGTTGCGCGTCAGATAACGCTCAAACCCGCACATATCCTCAAAGCGTTCATTCCAGATGTCCTTTGTCACTAACGGAGGCGGAATCTTTTCATTTTTCAAGAGTTCCTGGTGAACACGCACTACCAACACTTCCTCGTAATAGGAACGGTTAAAAATCCCAATCTGTCCCCGTTCCGGCA
>QIAS01000340.1:4752-7270 GCA_003225615.1 Acidobacteriota bacterium
AGTGGACCTGGCACCCTTGCGGGTTCACCCCCGACATGACGTGCTTGATAACGCTGTCCTTCCCTGCCGCATCCATGCCCTGCAGAATCACCAGCAGTCCCCAGCTTTCCTGGGCATACAGTTTCTCCTGCAGGTCTCGCAGCTGCTCCACGCCGGCTTCAAGGTCAGCAGTGGCTTCCTCTCGGGAACGCAGCTTACCGGTATCGCCAGGATCAAAATCTTTTAGCCGAAAATGTTTGCCCTCTTCAACGCGGTACGGCTTGGCAATCTTTCCGAGCTTCTTCATCCCGCCTCCGGCAGATCAAGAATCCACTTGGGGCAGCGCTCAAAACTTTGAAGTCTACACTACGAGCGGAGGGCAGGCGAAAGGATTGGAAACCCAGAGGCAGGGGCGTACCTAATGCTTTCTTCGCGCCCTTAGCGATCCTTTGCGCACTTCGCGGTTGAGAGCTATTGACCGCAAAGGACGCAAGTCTGCGCAGAGAGCGGGAATAAAATCTCCTGAACTTCAGCTGTTCCGAGATCTCCCTGGAAAAAACAAAAGCACGGTTTCCCGTGCTTTTTGTATGCGATCTGCAAGCGACAGCCGCTTAAGCTGCCGAACCCGCGCTCTTCGTGGAGGGCCCGACTTCCGCCTGGATGATGTTGTTGCGAATGGCGTACAGTACCAACTCGCTTACGGAATGAATGCCCAGCTTGCGCATGACGTTGCTGCGATGCGTCTCCGCTGTCTTGGCACTCAGGCCGAGAATGGACGCCACTTCCTTGGTACTTTTTCCCTCTGCCAGCAGCTGTACAATTTCCCGCTCCCTCGATGTCAGACGAGGCACGTTCAGCGTTTTGGTCGCATTGCCATTCAGATATCCGGACAAAACCATGTCTCCCACCTGCGGCGTGAAAAAGGTCCGACCCTGCTGAAGTGCTTCAACCGCAGCCACCAAATCGCGCGCCGCGTCGGACTTGAGCACGAATCCGCGAGCGCCTGCTTCTAAGACATCTCGAATGACCTGCTCGCAGTCTGTAACCGTGAGAATCAGCACCTTCTGGCGCGGGTCGTTCTGCAGGATCTTGCTGGCCGCTGCCAGGCCATTCAGACTTGGCATGCCGATATCCATGAGCACGACGTCAGGTCTCAGTTGCTTGGCTTTGGACACTGCCTCGCGGCCATCGGCGGCCTCCCCACAAATCTCCCATCCTTCGTGAGATTGCAGCAGCGCACACAAACCTCGCCGCACCACTTCATGATCGTCAGCAACTAGAATGCGGAGCATGACCTACCCCCAAATCTGGAATGGATAGTTACAACGAGCTTCCCCGTGGGTGAAGAGCCCCGCCTGGGGGAAGCACACAGCGTGCCATTTTTTAAGTGCTTGTCATACTGATGCTAATGGGAATTTCAGGATGTAAATTTATCCAGCCCCGAGTAGTCCCTACCTGAGTCATAACACCCAAGTTCTAACGCTTTCGACAAAACTTTCCACAGCCTCATCGTTAAAAATAAGGCTATTACCGTACGGCGATTCTAGAAAGACGGATGTCTCAGTTCAATCCTGCTCACGGACAATCCCGTTCTCCCCCGTTCGTCTTACTTCGTGTTCATGATCTGTTTAGCAGCGCGCTGGCCGCTGGCGATTGCCCCGTGTACCGTGCCGTGGTACCCGGAATAATCGGTGGCCTCGCCCGCAAA
Source organism: Acidobacteriota bacterium (assembly GCA_003225615.1). Taxonomy (GTDB): domain Bacteria; phylum Acidobacteriota; class Terriglobia; order Terriglobales; family Acidobacteriaceae; genus QIAS01. The sequence goes on from QIAS01000340.1 coordinate 6,440, forward strand.
GAAAAGCATGTTCGCCACGGGGCGGGCTAACTCCTGCTGTGCACCCTCGCCGCCTACCATGACGTAGCTGTAGGCTCCACGCGAAAATGGGTCGCTTTGCCAGTCATGAAAATAGCTTTCTTCAAGTAAATCTTTAAGCTTTGACTTCTCCGTTTTCAGGAGCCGGCTAAGTGTCCCCACTGCTTTGTCAACCACATAAGCTTCATCGCATCCTGACAACCTCTCCGCACAGTGGAATGGGGCCCAAGCCGTGATAATAGGCAACTTGTCCGGCATAGTCGTCCACCAGGTCGGAAACCAGTCTTCATGCGAAAACAGGAACGACATTTCGGACAGCATCTTAGGCTCAGCACATTGCGAAACCATCATGTGCTCCCAGAAGCGTTCCCGGAAACGAAGTACCACTCGCACGACTTTGCCCATAACCAGCTTGCGCAGCGCCTCTCGCTTGTGAGGCGGCAGGTCCGGAACGAACTGCACATTGCCGCGTTCACCTGGTCCGGCTTGAAGCACTCCCAACGGTAGAGTTATAAGCGCGCGTGGCGCGCTGAAGCTGATTGGGCCGTTTGGGTTGCGCGCGATCACCTGCACATGTTGACGCTCCCAGCGGATACTTTCCGCAACCGTGGTTAGTTCAAACTTGACACGCGCCGCATTCAGCTCCCGACGAAAAATCTCGAGCAGGCTTTCGTATCCATTCGTAATCCGAAACGCTCGCTCTCCATCAATCTCTTCGTCCGCCCGCAAACCTGCGACCAGCGAGTGAACGCTGATCAGCTTCGGGTCGGCGGCATGAAAACCAGTGACATAACTTCGTGCCCAGGCTTTGAT
>QIAS01000341.1:0-4318 GCA_003225615.1 Acidobacteriota bacterium
CTCATCATGCTGATTCTTACGCTTACGCCAGCTCCATTCGCCGAGAGTTCGCTGAGGGCTGTGGGAGCGCCGTTAGGGAGGGCGCTAAAAGAGTGGTTCCTGGAACTGTTACGACGTTTAAGATAATGAAATGGCGGCCGCTTGCCTGTCTGTAGCTTTATCAATGTTTTACATCAGCCACAGCGCATCCACATCCACAATCACCTGAGTGCGTGGAATCTTCTGCTGCGCCGCATGGGCCAGCATGGCGCGAAGCAGCCGATTGAGCTTTTCGCGGCTGTCGGATTTCAGAATGAAGTGATAGCGGTAATCTCGCTTGAGACGCACAATGGGCGCGGCGGACGGCCCTAGCACACGAATGCCATCATGCGGCGTTTGCTCGAGCCATTTACCTAATGCACCGGACCACGCCAGTGCCTCGTCCAACTTCTCGCTGCGGACGAGGACGTTGGCCAGGGCGCTATAAGGCGGATAGCGCATCCAGCTGCGAAAGCGCAGTTCTTTATCGTAGAAGCCGGCGAAATCATGGTTCGCTGCGAACTGCACGGCGTAATGATCAGGAAAATAAGTTTGCAGGACTACCTTGCCCGGAGTTTCACCGCGTCCGGCTCGACCTGCTACTTGCGTCAGCAATTGGAAGGTGCGTTCAGCGGCGCGAAAATCCGGCATTCCCAACGCAATGTCCGCGCCCACCACGCCCACTAAAGTGACTCCGTGAATGTCGTGGCCCTTGGCGATCATCTGCGTGCCTACGAGCAGATCGATTTCGCCTGCATTCATGCCGGCGAGAGCGCGCTCGAAATCTTCGCGGCCGCGGACGGTGTCGCGATCCAGTCTCCCAATGCGGGCCTGGGGAAACAGGCCATGCAGCAATTCTTCGAGCTTCTCTGAGCCGGTTCCGAGAAAATAGACGTACTCGCTGCCACATTGAATGCAGTGCTGCGGCACGGGCGCGGTGTATCCGCAATAATGGCATTCCATTTTGCGGGCGCGTTTGTGATGGGTGAGCGCGATGGCGCAGTTCTTGCATTCCAGGGTCTTGCCGCAGGTGCGGCACAGCACTACCGGGGAATAGCCTCTGCGGTTGAGGAGTACCATGATCTGCTCGTGCCGTTCCAGGCGCTCGCCGATCGCCTGGGCCAGCTTGCGCGAGATCACTTGTTCGTGGCCGGTTTCCTGGAACTCCTGGCGCATGTCGATGATTTCGACTTGGGGCAGGGGGCGCTGTTCTACCCGGTCGGGCAATTCGATGAGCGCGTATTTGTTCTGGGTGGCGTTGAAATAGGATTCAAGCGAGGGCGTGGCCGAGCCCAGGACTACCACCGCGCCGGCCATTTTGGCGCGCATCACAGCGACATCACGGGCGTGGTAACGAGGTACGCCTTCCTGCTTGTAGGAAGAATCCTGCTCTTCATCGACGATGATGAGGGCCAGATCGGCCACGGGAGCGAACACTGCGGAGCGCGTGCCGACTACCATGCGGGCTTCTCCGCGCTTGATGCGGTGCCATTGCTCGGCGCGTTCCTGGTCAGAGAGCGCGGAGTGCAGAATGGCGACTTCTTCACCGAAAACCTGATGAAGATCGGCAGCGACGGCGGGGGTGAGGCCGATCTCCGGGACCAGCAGGATGGCCGAGCGGCCGGCTTCGAGCACTGCCCGCATTCCGGCCAGGTAGACGGCCGTTTTGCCGGATCCGGTGACGCCGTGCATGAGCAGGCCTGCAAATTTATGGGCTTCTACGCCGTCGCGGATGCGTTTGAGGGCCTCTTGCTGGGCGCTGTTGAGTTGAAAGTCAAAGGGAGATGGCCGAGGCTTTACGCTGGAAACCGTGAATTGCTCAGGTTCTTCGACAACCTCGATCATTCCGCGCTTTACCAGCGTGGCGAGAGTTGTGCGGGGGATATCCAGCGTTTGTAAATTGCTAACGGGAAGCCTTCCTCCGGCGGCTGCCAAAGTTTCGATGACCCGGCGCTGGTTGTCATTGAGCTTGCCGTCGGCAGTTTTGAGTACCGCAACCTTGACAGTGCGAGCGGCATCTCGCTTTCCGGAAAAATCCTCTCGTGCAATCCATTTCTTGCGGAGCATTCCGCCCAGTAAAGAGTTATTGGCTCTGGTGGCCGACCGCAGGGTTTCTTCTCGTACTAATTCGCGGTCAGCTAGGTAGTTGAGTACCCGGTATTCCGCCAATTGCTCGGGTGTCTTACGTGACCTCGCCGAGGATCCCGCCATTCCCGCCAAGTGGAGAGTCATGTGGCCTTCTTCAGTGATGCGGTAGCCAATGGCTCGTTTGAACTCCGCCGTGAGCGGCAGCATGGTACGGAAAACTTCGCCGAGCGGGGCGAGGTAATAGTCGGCAATCCATTTGCCCAGGCGCAGCAGTTGGTCGTCGAGAACGGGAGTCGTATCGAGAACGGTGAGAACGTCTTTGGTTTTGACGGAAGGCTTGCGATCGTGCACGCCAACGACGATGCCCGACATACGCTGCTGCCGGAAGGGAACGAGGACGCGGCCACCAACCACCGGCTCCACTTCTCCGGAGAGATGGTAGGTGAAGGCGGTGTCCAGCGGGACCGGCAAAGCAACGTCGCAGAATTCAGGCATGGGCGGCCGGCGTCGCCGGCTAAGAAATCGTAACATCGGAGGCGATCATCCCTCGCTAACAGGAATGCCGGCCGCAAGAATCTGCAACCCTGGAAGATGGTTTTCACTTTCTCGGGATGGCAGGGAAGTGTTGCGACCTTCTCGTTGGTAACGGCTCGTTTTGAGACTGTATTTGTCATTCATGACGCGGTCCCGGAGTACAGCCATGCCCGTAATGGGCATTTTTTCCTCTTGGTGGCCAATTTGACGGTGGTATTTTCTGATCACTCGTCAGGAGGATTGTGTTGTGTCAAGTGCTGTGGTACGGTATGTACAAAGTTCACACCTCTGTACCCACAATCACGTTGCTCGGTGTTGTGGTAATCCGCGCTCAAATTGCGCACAGGCGGTGCTCTCATGAAAGACGCAATCGATTCCATGCCAGCAGAAAGGCCTGTCGAGCAGGAAGCATTCGCCAACCGCAAACTGATCCGGCCCGCACTGAACCGCAACGATCATAACCACATGAACCACGCGAACCACACCAACCATGTGTCGGCGCCCATGGAGCGCCGGGACCGGTCTGAGCGAGCGCCAGTGGGTGGGAAGAAGATTGCGCCTCCGGAGACTACTAACGCAGAAAATTTCTATTATCAGAAGCAGATGCAGACCAAGACTCCGATGGTCGTGGTGCTGCGTGATGGCGAGGAGATTCGCGGCGCGATTGAATGGTATGACCGGAATTGCATTAAGTTGAACCGCATCGGCCAGCCGAATTTGATGATTTACAAGCCTTCCATCAAGTACATGTATAAGGAAGGCGAGGGGAATGGGAAGAAGAGCTAGTAGTCAGTAGTAGTTAGTAGCTAGTAGTTAGTAGTCGCCCGCCTGGAGCACCTGTTAGTTCGCCTCTCTCAATTCCAGCCACTTTGCTAAGGTTCTCGCTGATACGGGTGCATTCTCATCAATCGTTATCGTTAACGCCGGTGAAGAGGTCGGTTTCTTTGGTGATGGGGCCTAGATTCACGCTGGCTGCGAGGTGGAACATTTCCTGGCGGCCGCGGCGGGCGATATTGGATTCGAACAGAGGAAACAGCGGGGCTTGTGTTGTGTGGAATACTTGCTGATATCTATGGTGGCGGTTGCGGGGGCGAGTGAGACCGGTTGGCGATCGGGGAGATTGAAGTCTGCGGTCGCGTAGTAAAGCTTTTGCGGGCGGTGCGGTTTCAGCCCTTCCGCGAACTGATCGGGATAACGGTTAGTGCGTCCTGACCAGTGGAAGGCGAGACTGGCGAAAACCGATGCCATGGAGTGGTCGGTATGGCCCGTGACCGCGCCTTCTGGACCGAAAGTCATGACAACCTGCGGGCGGAACTCACGGACTTGCCGCGTCAGTTCGCAGACTACCTTGTAAAGATCCTGGCGATGGAGTTGGCCGTCAGGATAGTCAAGCACGATTCCGCGAGTGACCTGGAGGATTTCGCAGGCGGCGGCAAACTCTTTGCGGCGCAGGTTGGCGAGGTCGTGATCAGTTTTGGCGTTGCCGCGGTGGCTGGCGGCTTGGCCAGGGGTGAGACAGATTACGCAGGTTTCGACGTCACGATCGTGGTAGAGGCGGAGCGTGCCTCCGAAGCCTCCGGCTTCGTCGTCGGGATGAGCGGTGATGCACATCAGGCGGAACATGGGGTGATTGTAACGTGTGGCCGTGGGGGAGCGTGCAATTCAACTCAGGCGAGGT
>QIAS01000341.1:4383-9345 GCA_003225615.1 Acidobacteriota bacterium
TCGCGAAGAACGTGCTCCGCTCAGGATGACAGGTTTTGGGAGATGTCAGGACTCAACCCGCGAGGACATACTACGCGGTCTCGTCATCGAGTACTTCTTCGTTCAGTAATTTCTCGTCCAACGTTTCTTCGATCTTCTCATCAATCTTCTCAGTTTCCCCCAGCATGAACGCGAGAGCTTCCTGGGGGATGGGGGCATTCCAGACTGGGGCGAAGGATTGGCGGTGGAGCGGGGAGGGGCCGTGCTGACGCAAGGCGGCGATGTGGCGAGGCGTGCTGTAGCCCTTGTTGGAGGCGAGCCCGTAGACGGGGAAAACCGGATCCCAGTCTCGAACCAGCCGATCGCGCTCCACTTTGGCGATGATGGAAGCGGCGGCGATGGAGGCGGAGCGGGCGTCGCCGTGGATGATCGGATGCTGCGGGAGTTGCCAATCAATGCGCAGCGCGTCGATGAGGAGGTAGTCGGCGGCGGGAGCGAGTTGTGCGACGGCTTCTCGCATGGCCAGGCGCGAGGCGTGGTAGATGTTGATTTGGTCGATGCGGGCAGCGTCTACGGCAGCTATGGCATAGGCAATGGCGTGCTGGCGGATGCGTTCTGCCAAAATTTCGCGGCGTTCGGGGAGAAGCAATTTGGAGTCGCGCAGGCCGCGGATGCGATAGGTGGGATCGAGAATGACCGCGGCGGCTACGACCGGGCCAAAAAGCGAGCCGCGGCCGACTTCATCTACTCCGGCGACCAAGTGTGCGCCGGACTGCCAGGCTTTCTTTTCGAAACGCAGCGTGCAGCGCAGCTTCTTGAGGAGGCGCAGCTTGGCTGCGGATGGGGAAAGAGGTTTCTGGGACGGGGATTTACCACTGCGAGGCACGGGAGATAAAGCCATATTCGCCGAGATTTGGATTCGGGGCAAGAGGAAATGGAAACCTTTTGCTTCGCCGGAATGGCCGAATCTGAACGATAAGTTGTGGTGTTTGGCAACGTTACAACGGGTGAGAATGCCCGCTCTACAGGTTTTATGGCACGGGCGTAACCGGATTTTTATTACTGTCGTAAATTGCTGCAGGGAAGACACTTTGTTACGGTGGGTCTAGTCCACTCTCATGCAAGTTGAGCAAGCCAAACATCCGCCCGAGCGCATCGACAAACGCATTCACGTGTGCCTGCCAATTCGTGTGACCTACTGGGATGCTGATGCCAAGCCGCATCTGGAAATGGGGTGCACCTACGATATTTCGCCGCATGGGGCGCGTCTGACCGGTCTGCGATGTGTGAAGGAGACGGGCGAAGTGCTGGCGATCGAGCGCGGCAAGAACAAGGCGCTCTGCCGTGTGGCTTGGATTGGTGAGCCCAATTCGCAATTGCGAGGCCAGGTCGGCGTGCAGTGCATTGAAGAAGGCAAGGTTCTTTGGGAAGCCGAACTGCGCGATCTGGAAGAGGCTTACGATCTGATCACGCAGGATGGCATAGTCGGCCGCGTGAATTCATCCAAAAGCACTCTAGTCGGAAACCGGCGGCGGTACGACCGCTTTGCCGTGGAGGGGACGGCGGAATTGCTGGAAAGCGCGGCCAAGCCCAAATACCTGGAAGGCAATATCAAAAATATTTCTGAGCTGGGATGCCTGGTGACGCCCAAGACCTTGATCGTTCCCGGCACCGAACTGAAAATCGTTCTCTGTGTAGCGAATTACGATTTAAGCCTTAAAGGGATGGTCCGGCACGCGAAGCAGAACATTGGTCTGGGGATAGAGTTCCGGGAGATCCGCAAGGGGGATCGCCCGTTGCTGCAATACCTGCTGCAAAAGCTCGCGGCGCAACAGCCGCCACTCGCAATTGCGGCCGCCCTGTAATTTCTCCTGCTCTGCCTTACACAATCGATTGAGCTCGGGCAGGCGAGCCTTCTTCCTATTCGACGTCGCGCAAGCGCGCGGCTTTGCCTCTCAGATTGCGAAGGTAGTACAGCTTGGCGCGGCGTACCTTGGAAGAGCGCAGCAACTCCACCTTATCAATCACGCGCGAGCTGATGGGAAAAATACGCTCGACGCCGTGGCCGAAGCTCATCTTTCTTACGGTGAAGCTGGCTTGTGGACCGCGGGTGCGCGAGATAACAACGCCCTCGAAGGCTTGCAGGCGCTCTTTGTCGCCTTCCTTGATCTTCACGTGTACCCGCACGGTGTCACCCGGCGCGAAGTTGGGGAGGTCGTCGCGTTTAGTTTTGGCTAGTAATTTTTCAATAATCAAGTTCGTCATGATCTTGTTCCTTCTTCCCGGGGACGTGTCGTCCCTGCGGGACTCGGGCTTCTAATGGCTGCTTCCCGGCACTTACGTGCCGGGCTTTCGTCTGCGCCCCTGCGGGGCTGGGTACGCCGTTCTTATTCTAGCTGGTGCCCGCCCTAAGCTCTGCCAACAAGTCCTTGTCCTGTTTCGTCAGGACCATTTGCTCTAGCAAGTCAGGACGGTTGCGCAGCGTTTTCTCCAGGGCTCGACGGCGGCGCCAGCGGCGAATCTCGTCGTGGTTTCCTGAAACCAGTACTTCCGGTACGGCCATACCGCGAAACTCCGCGGGTCGGGTGTAGTGCGGATAGTCCAGCAGGCCGCCCGACACGCAAGTGGAACTCGGCCCATTGCTGCTATCAAGCTCCGCATGCGCCGTAAACGATTCCTGGCGCGTGGACGCCTCGTTGCCGACGGCTCCGGGAATCAGGCGCGTGACCGTGTCCACTATAACCGCTGCGCCGATTTCACCACCGCTCAGGACGTAATCGCCGATCGAGATTTCCCGGTCGGCCAGGAAATCGTTTATTCGTTCATCTACGCCTTCGTACCTGCCACAAATCAGCACGATGTGGTCCAGTTGGGCGAGCTCTGCGGCTTCGGCCTGATCAAAGCGGCGGCCTTGGGCCGAGAGCAGCACGACGGACTCTTTTTCCTTCTGCGCGAGGCGTTCCTCGCGTGGGCTGATGTTCAGCGCCTCAATACATTCAAAGATCGGTTCCGGCTTCAGGACCATGCCTTCGCCGCCGCCGAATGGGCGGTCATCCACGGTGCGGTGCCGGTCGTGCGCGAAGGCGCGCAGGTCGTGGAGCTTAATTTCTACCAGGCCGGCCTCGCGGGCACGCCGCGTGATGCCGTAATCCAACGGCCCGCGAAAGAAGTCGGGAAAGATCGTTAAGATTTCGATCTTCATCGCGGGATCCGAAAAGCAAAACCATTAACCACAGAGGACACGAAGGAACACGAAGGAAATCAGCGCGTGGGCTTCGTGTACTTTCATGCCGTCCTGCTGATTGCTAACTACTAGCTACCAGCTACTGACTACCTTTTCTTCTGCTGTTCGCGCTTTTCTTCTGGCGTCAGCGGGGCATTTACTTCGAGCATCCCCTCGGGCAGCCGCATGCGAACTTGTTTGTTCTCTAAATCTAGTTTTTGCAGATAGGCTTCTGCGAACGGGATCTCGTATTCTCGGGTGCCGTTCTCTTTCGGGCTGACGATCAGGAGCGGCGCTTCACCTGCGCCGAACCGTACGTCTTTAATTTCGCCTATCTCGCGCTCGCCGTCCAAGACCGTACAGCCGACGAGATCACTTATGTATGATAAGCCGGCTTCCAGCGTGGCGCGCTCACTGACTGGAACCTGCAGTTCGCAGCCTACCAGGGGCTCGGCTTCGCTGATCGAATTCATGCCATCGAATTTAACGATCAGGCGATCTTGATGTGGCCAAACTTCCGCGATCTGCAATTCCCGGCGCGTGCCCTCTGCTGCCAGCGCATAGACTCGCATACCGGGCGTGAGTCGATTGGGAACATCGCTGTGCAGCTCGACGGCAACTTCGCCGACCCGCCCTTGCGTTTTGACCACGCGGGCGAGGGTGATGAACTCGTCCCCTGTTCTGGGTTGGCCTATTCCAAAATCTCCAGGGTGAAGCGCTTGTGAAACTTCATGCCCGCCGCGCCCAGCAGCGTGCGCATGGCACGGGCGGTGCGTCCCTGCTTTCCAATTACCTTGCCCAAGTCGTTGGACGCAACCTTGAGCTCTAGCACGGTGCCCTGTTCGCTATCGACCTGATTGATGGAAACCTGGTCAGGCTCGTCGACCAGGGATTTGGCAATCTGCTCGATTAAGGCTCGCATGTCCCCACTCTGCTCGGTCATAAGCAGCTCCTATGTGTGGGGTAAGAACTTGGTTCTTCAGGTCCAGACGGTACCAGCCCCGTCTCTACGGCCCAGCCCAGCATACTCAGGCGGCGGAACCGGCACTAGCCGGCGCCGGTTTCGACATCAGCTTGCTGACACGGTCTGACATCTGGGCGCCCTTGGATACCCAATATTCGATGCGGTCGCGTTTGAGGTCAACGCTGGCCGGGTTGGTGCGGGGATTGTAAGTTCCGACCACCTCGACCGGGCGACCATTGCGAGCGCGTTCCTTCTCAATGACTACTACGCGGTAATGCGGCTGTTTACGCGCACCTCGGCGCGAAAGACGAATAGTTAACAACTTGAGGTTCCTTTCCTAATGGCTTCCGGCTCTAAGTAGTTCCGGCAGGGATGAGACAAACACTTATTTTTGCAGAATTTAGGGGGATTGGCAAGGGAACGCCCCTTTAGCTTGGACGAGGACTACTTGCCGGAGAGCACGAAATTAACCAGAGCAGTCTGATGTTCGCCAACCGTAACCCTCTTCTCCCAGGTCCGGGATTCGGAAAATATAGGGCGCTGAACCCGCAGTTGGGTGAGAACGTCAAGCGTGCTCTGTTGCCCAACAACTCGCCAACCTTCATGCCAAGCCACAATCTCATACTCGCCTGGGGGTACATCGGTCAGTTCGAATTTTCCACTTTCATCGGTGACGGCGAAATAAGGATGGGGAACCACAAACATTTCTGCGTTCATCCAGAGATGTCCGCCGTTGCATTGCAGGTTGACCACGCCGGTAGTCGGCATGACACGCGAAACAATCTGGTTCGTGAAA
>QIAS01000564.1:0-2153 GCA_003225615.1 Acidobacteriota bacterium
CTTCCAGCTTGTCTTCGACATAAGCCAGCGTGAATTCCGTACCCCAAACCGGCACGTTCAGTTCGGAAAGCATCCACGGGAGGGCACCGATGTGGTCTTCGTGTCCGTGGGTGAGAACAATGGCGCGAATCTTCGGGCGATTTTCAATCAAGTAGGAGATGTCAGGCACAACGATGTCCACCCCCAGCAACTCGGCTTCGGGGAACATCAGCCCGGCATCGACCACGATAATGTCATCCTCCCAGCGCATGGCCATGCAGTTCATTCCGAACTCGCCTAGCCCGCCCAGAGGCACGATATGCAGTTTTCCTGATGGCATGAGGAACAATTGATGCTAGCACAGGAATAAGAAGTACTGAGTACCGGGTACCGAGTACCGGGCAAGAACTCGAGAACTGCTGTCTGCCACTAGCTTCTTGGCATGGTCTGCGCTAAGGCTTTAGTAATGTCACAGCAGATGACCAAATCGTGGCTGCGCCGCCGCGTCGAAGATGCGGTGCGGGGCGGCTTCACGCGCGCCTATGAGACAGTGAAAGTCGATCCCCCCAAGTTTCTGCTGCAGTTGCGCGTGGCGTACGGCTTGCCGATCACGACTTTTCGAGGTGTCTATTCGGTAGATCTCGCTACCGTGGACGGGGTCGCTGAGTCGGTGATTCGCGGTGGAATGAAGATGGCTGCCGCGGAAGGCGCGGGGCTGGGCATCGGCGGCATCATCACCATCATTCCCGACCTCAGCATTCTGGCTGGAATTACTTTGCGCACGATCCAGAAGCTAAGCCTGCTTTACGGTTTCGAGTTCAACACCGAAGCTCTGGATCGCCGCCGCCAGCGCCGCCGGCGTGGACATCAGCCGCGAGTTGCTGGAGAAACAGGTTGTCAACCGTTTCGTGCCCCGCGTAATCCAGCGAATCGCCGTACAGGCCAGCGGTGAAATGGTGGAGAAGTGGGCTGGACGCCTCATCCCCCTGGCCAGTTCACTCATTGGCGCCAGCCTCAATTACTATTTCGTCCGTGCCTGGGGCGAGCGCGCCCAATCGCATTTCCGCCAAAAACATATTGCCCTGCGCGGCCAGATGGGCCGCGATCAGGCAGCTCTGCCTTCGCCTCAGCGAGTCCTCGAATCGTGAAGATCCCGGTCTCTCAATTCCACTGCGCTGCCATCCTCTTCGATCTCGACGGTGTCCTCGTCGATTCCACCCGCTCTGTCGCCCGCCAGTGGAGCCTCTGGGCCGAAGAAAACAACCTCGACCCCGCGGCGCTGCTCGAGATCGCCCATGGCCGCCGAACCATCGAAGTGATTCAGGAACTGACTCCCCACCTCGCCGCCGACAGCGAAGTAAGGAAGATCGAGGCCCGCGAAGCCGCTGACACCGACGGTGTCACCGTGATGCCCGGGGCCAAAGACCTCATCGCCGCCATTCCCCAAGGACGCTGGTGCGTCGTTACCTCCGGCACGCGGCTACTCGCCACTTCACGTCTGCAGTTGGCACGAATCCCGATTCCCCAAGTCCTCATATCGGCCGATGATGTAGTGAACGGAAAACCTCATCCCGAACCGTACCTGAAAGGCGCACGCTTTCTCGGACAAGAACCGGCAGAATGCCTGGTAATCGAAGATGCCCCCGCTGGAATCGCCGCTGCCCGTGCGGGCAGCATGAAAGTAATCGCTCTGACCAGCACCTATCCCAGTGCCGAGCTGCAGCAAGCTGACGCAGTGGTCCAAAGCCTCACGCAATTACAAGTCTCAACCGACGGAACAGGCCCTGGCTCGCTTCTCAAAATCTCAATCCGCCAAAACTGAATTTCTCTGCGCTCTCAGCGATTCTCTGCGAACTCTGCGGTTAAAGGCTTTGACTCCTACCGCAGCAAATCCTCGAACTCAATCCGCTGATCAGTTTTCTCATCCCGGTACTTCACGATCACCGGCGTATACAGCGACAAATTCCACTTCGCCGCCTGTCCCTTCTTCACCGCGCGGGACCCGGGGACGACTACCGCGTTTTCCGGTATCTCCAAAGACGTCTCATCCGTAGCGCGATAGACCTCGCCTCGCACGATGTCATACAGGGGCGTCGAACGCGTCAGAATCGTTCCCGCCCCCAGCACCGCCCGCGCCCGCACCAGAGTTCCTTCATAGATCCCACAATTCCCTC
>QIAS01000564.1:2179-2891 GCA_003225615.1 Acidobacteriota bacterium
GCCTCCGACCTGCGCTCCCGCGCTCAGGTGCACGCGTTTTCCTACCTGCGCGCAAGACCCCACCAGCGCATGCGAATCCACCATCGTGCCCTCGTCCACATAAGCCCCGACGTTAATAAACATGGGAGGCATACAAATCACGGACGGAGCCACATAAGCTCCCTGCCGTACCGAGGACCCGCCGGGCACAATGCGGACGCGATCCCCGACGGAAAAATTGCGGGAAGGGAACGTGTCCTTATCCACAAACGAAAGTCCCCCATCGCTGCCGATTTCACGGAGTTCGCCAAGACGAAACCCCAGCAAGATTCCCTGTTTCACCCAGGTATTCACCACCCAGTTGCCATCACGCTTTTCAGCCGCCCGAATTTTGCCCATGGTAAGCGCATCGCGAAACTCAAGAAACGCCTCCCGCGCCTCCGGACGCAACTCCACCTCACCCAAAGACGCCAGGTGTTCGATAGCAGCCTTCAGATTCTGCATTTGAGGAAAGTATAAGGTAAACAGGAAGTACGAAGTACCGATTTACGAAGTACGAAGTGACACCACAACAATCAGGCAATGTGGTAGCTGTTGAACCTTTGTTAACTTCGTAAATCGTACTTCGTAAACTCTAAATGCACTTGCACTCACTGCGAATGAGCACGCCCGGCATATTTTGGGAAGCCTCGCGCGCCTCCGCCAAAGTAGCGTATGGCCCGTGCCAGCGCGC
>QIAS01000567.1 GCA_003225615.1 Acidobacteriota bacterium
TGCGTCGCCGTCATGATGGTGCGGATGCGCGCTTTGCCCTCGGGTACAGTCGGGAAAGCGATGCCCGTCCCCATCACTCCTTCTTTAAAAAGCTCGCGGGAGAAATCCATGGTGAGCTTGCCGTCGCCAATGATAATGGGCGTGATTGGGGTCTCGCTCGCAGGCGTGGTGCGGCCGCCGATGTCGAAGCCGAGCGAACCCAACTCTTTTTTCCAATAGCGCGTGTTCTCCCAAAGTTTCTCAATGCGCTCGGGCTCCTGCTCGAGAACGTCAAATGCGACGATGCAGGTGGCCGCAACCGACGGCGGGTGCGAAGTGGAAAACAGAAATGGCCGGGCGCGATGGTAGAGGAAATCGATGAGATCGCGAGAGCCGCATACGTATCCCCCCAGCGCGCCAATCGCTTTTGATAACGTACCCACCTGAATGTCCACCCGCCCGTGGAGGTGGAAATGATCCACCGTGCCGCGTCCGTTGCGGCCGAGAACGCCGGAGGCGTGGGCATCGTCCACCATCATGATGGCCCCGTATTTTCCTGCCAGGTCACAGAGTTGCGGAAGCACGCCGATGTCGCCGTCCATCGAGAAGACACCGTCCGTGATCAGCAGCTTGCGCCCGGGCTGATCTTTGACGCTGGCGAGTTGCTGCTCGGCATGCGCCACATCCTTATGGTTGAATACCAAAATCTTGGCACGCGATAGACGCGCGCCATCGATGATGGAGGCGTGATTGAGCTGGTCGGAGATTATGAAATCTTCCTTGCCCAGGACCGCCGAAACCGTACCCGCGTTTGCGGTGAAGCCCGACTGAAACACCACGCAGGCTTCGACGTTCTTGAAGCGCGCAATCTTTTCTTCCAACTCCATATGAATTTTCATGGTGCCGGCAATGGTGCGCACCGCACCCGATCCGACGCCATACTTTCGCGTAGCCGCAAGCGCCGCCTCCCGCAGCTTGGGATGCGTAGTCAGCCCCAGGTAATTGTTGGAAGCCAGATTGATTACCTTCTTGCCATCAAAAGTGCAGACCGGTGCCTGCTCGTCTTCCAGCACGCGCAGCTTGAAATGCGTGCCCTTGGCCTTGAGCTCGTTCAGTTGATCGGTGAGATAAGAGAGCGGGTCGGTGCGGGTAGGAGTCTGGATAGCCATAACGCAATAGTGTAATACCGGCTGGCACAAGCACCTACGGAGTCCCGCAAGCCCGTGTGGTAGACGTAAGCGGAGAGGAACGCCCGGGCTTTCCTATTCCGTCCCTAACGGGACTGGGTCGTCGCGGCCCCGGACTAGTTTCTGTCCAATGTAAGTGTCGTTATCGTTCAGAAGACTGTTTGTGCGTCAAATCACCAGCGGTTGGTTCATTTGGCGAGTGAACTAGAGAAAAAATTATTTCACGCCGTTGGGGTACACCAATATCTTGCTGGCCTCTCCGGTCTTCAACCGTTCCATGGCTTTGGAAAAATCTTTCATGGAGATGCGATCGGTGATTGCCGGGTGCAGGTCGAGTTTGCCGGCTTTGAGGAGAGCGGTCATTTGATACCAGGTCTGGTACATGCGGCGGCCGTTGATGCCTTGCACTGTGATGCCTTTGAAAATAATGTCTTCGGAAAAGTTCAGCGACATAGGCTTGGAGGTGAGACCTAACAGTGAAATTCGTCCCCCGCGGCGCACGATGTCGAAGGCTGTTCGAATGGCGCTGGGGTGGCCGGCCATCTCAAGCACGACATCCACGCCGAGACCTCCGGTTTTCTCCATGACCATGGCGCGCGCATCTTCTTTTGCCGGATCGATCACGTAATCCGCCTTCATCTTTTGCGCAATTTGCCGCCGGTGTTCGTTAATTTCAACGACGAAAATCGTGGTCGCA
>QIAS01000342.1 GCA_003225615.1 Acidobacteriota bacterium
TTTCACTCGCCGATTGTGCAGCATGATCAGCTTGATGTCCTGCCCACCCAGGTCAACAACCACGTGCGGGTCGTCGTAAAATTTCAACGCCGATTCGGTGTGCGCCACGGTTTCCACCAGCGCCACATCCGCCTTGAGCACCTCCTTCAACATGTCCTTGGCATAGCCGGTGGTCGCGACGCCGAGCACTTCCAATTTCGCATTCTGGGACTCGACCTGTCCGCGCAGGTTCTCGAACATGTCGATCGTGTCCTGGATGGGGTTCCCGTTCGAGAGCTGGTACGCCTTGCAGAGAATGTCCCCTTCTTCGTTGAGCAGAACTGCCTTGGTCGAAGTTGAGCCGCCATCCACTCCGACAAAACCCGCAACCACCGAATTTTTCTGGAACGTAGCCGGAGTAAATTCCTTACGCCGGTATTGCACTCTGAAATCGTCGAGTTCGCCGGAATTGCTGACTAGACCTTTGCCGCCCGATTTGGCCTTCTCCTCCTGCCGGCCATGTTCGATGTAGTGCTGTAATTTCTCATGACCGCAGTAGCAGCCGAGGCAATCTTCTTCACCCTTGCCGAACTCTATGGAGCCGAGGGCCGCGAAGTATTGCGCATTCTGCGGAACCTTGATCAGATCTTCCGGCTTTGCACCCTCGGGAATCTCGACCTTGCGGTCCTCCCAGATGCGTGGAATGTTGGCCTGCCAGGCTTCACGCATACCGCGAATAAAGCTGTTCGGGCCGCCCAGCAGCAGCACGTGAGGCTTCAAGGTATTGCCGCGCGTCAAGACGCTCAGGTTCTGAAGCACGATGGCGTCGAACAACGATGCCATCAGCTCATCGGGCGGCGTCCCGACCTTTTGCAAACTGTTGATGTCGGTTTCCGCGAAGACGCCGCACTTCCCGGCTACTTTGTGCAGCTTGATCCCGTTGTATCCCTGTTCACAAAGCTGTTTGGGAGGAATCTTGAGCTTGGCGTTGATCTTGTCTATCACTGCGCCCGTGCCGCCGGCGCACTTGTCATTCATCGACGGAATTTTCTTCTTGCGCCCGGTCCCCTCATCATCCTTGAACACGATGATCTTCGCGTCCTGGCCGCCTAGTTCGACAACGGAATAGACCTCAGGATGCAGCTTCTCCACGGCGAGCGAAACGGCGGTGACTTCCTGCACGAACTTCGCGTCGATCAGGTAAGCAATGCCCGTGCCACCCGAGCCGGTAACGAACATGCGAGTGTTGTGGCGGTTCACGCCCACTTCCGCCTCAATGCGGCGCAGGAACTCCAGGGTTTTCTCCGGCTGCCTGGTCTCGTGGCGTTGGTAATCCTGCCAGAGAATTTTGTCGGTCGCGGCATCGACGACAATGGCTTTCACCGTGGTGGAACCAACGTCGAGGCCCACCATGAACCTTGTCTGGTGATCGTGCGCTTTCGCGTGGTGGTCGTGCATTTCCTGCATCTCCCTTGATTGAGCCCAAGTGAAGCCAGTGACACGGCTAAGGCGCGCCTTCCCGCTGTTCTCAGTCGCCGCCGGCAGTCGCTGCAACTCTGATGCCGCGCACCCGCGACCGCTTCCAGAATCGCGATGTCGTATCGATGCGGTCGCTCACGTGCAGCACAAACTGCGCGGCTGTGCCTGTGATGCCTGGCCGGTGTGGAACCTCATAAAAGGGACGCTTCAGTTCGGGGTGCTCAGAAACATATTCCCGAATTTGCTCCAGAGTCTTGCCCGTCGATTTGAGAACCGTTTCAAACTCCGCCTTCGCTTTTACCTTGGCCTCGCCCAAGGCCATCTGCACACGGCTGTGGGCATTGCCTTCGCCTTCGCCCGACGTCTCAATCGGCAGGAAGATCATGTCCTTGAACCGGTTGACGACGGCCGACTGCACCCCGTCCGACTGCGACGAAGGCATGCAGCCGAACGGCTTCAGCGCCAGCACCATGTGGCATAGTTTATGGACGGTGTAATAAACGTTCTTGCCCACTTCAAGGTGTCCTTCGCCACCCCGCGTGAACCGGTTGTAAAAAGGATGCGCCATCTCTGCCAGTTCCTTCTGTGGAACCAGATGATGGGTGATACCACCGACGTGCTTGATGGTCCGATGATAGAAGTAGTTCCACAGGCTGTGGCCGGCGGCGAGGCCGATTAACTTCTTCCGCAGACCAACATCATTCGCCCACCGTTTCTTGAATTCGTACCATTCGGGATTGCGATACGGACGGTTCACCGGCCACTTGGCTCTGGCGTGCGCCTTCGCCTGATTGAGCAGGTAAGCCACCCAGGTCGCGATGGGCTCTACCATGATCTGTGCGCCTTCACCTTCCAGAAAATCGAACATGTTGAAGTTGCCGGCGCCCTCGGTAATCTGTGCCCAGAATTCACCGGTGATTTTCACCAAGGGCTTCACGCGAGTGCGGTCTACGTCAATGCTGTTGAGTTTCTCGGTGGCGGCGTCGAGGGCGGTTAGGTAATCCTTTCCCCACAGGTGCTCGTGCATTTTGCCGAAAACGTTGAGAGTGTTTCGCAGGATCTTGTTCTTCTCGACCTTGGGCTTGAGCCATGCGGGAGCACACTTCTCTATTTCGAAGGCATCGCGGTTCTTCAAGTCCTCGGCGAGTCCGCCCACCGCTTCGCGGAAAACGCGCTCAGTCTCGCCCTTATTCACTTCGAACGGGCGGATCTGGTAGATCAGGTCGTTGATCACATCGCCCAGGTGCATGGCATTCAGCATCCCGAAGCCGAAGTCAATGGTGAACTTCAGGCCGGGCGCGCCCGAGGCGGCTTTAATGCCGTCGCTATCCTTAAATAGGAGCACGCGGAAGCCGTCGAAACCGGCATTCTTCAGCGCGAACCGGTACTCCGCCTCGTACATGCCGAAGCGGCAGGGTCCGCAGGAGCCCGCGGTAAAGAAGACATAGTTGTCCAAAATCTTCTGTCGCGGAATTCCTTGTGACTCCAGAAACTGCAGATACTGCACCAGGTTTCCCACCGTGAAGTATGTCGGGTTGCACTGGCCGTTGTTGCCATACTCCTTGCCGATCTGGAACGCGGCAACGTTGGGAACAGGCAACTTCTCGCAGCTGTAGCCGCAGCCCTGGAACACGGCGCGGATCAGGTCTTCGTGCTTCCACGTGAATCCGCCAAACAGAATCGTGACCCGGCTGCGTTCTTCGGCGGTGAACGCACGCTCGATAGGCCGATGGAAGTGCTTAGGCTGCTCCAGTCCGGCCAGGCGGCGGAGCCTTGCTCTTTCCGCGCTAAGGCGCTGCTGGATCTCCTGGTCCTGATCCATTTGAACCAGTTTCGTGTCCATTGGCTCCTCCAACTCCTCGTTCCGTTCGGAATGGCAATGACGGCACGGCAAAGATGTTTTCTGGTTGTTTCGAAAGAGAAGGCCCCGCACAAGAATCCGTATGCTTCGCGCAATGCGCAATGACCAGACGACCTTCGAACGGCGGGACAACGGGTCGTACGCCGAGACCACGGCAAATCCGCTTCGACCGCCGCGCCATCCGGGGCAACTTACGCACGTCCGTGCCGGCCTTTATCAAACTGGCTGGCACCATGGGTCAATCCAAATGATTACTTAGCTTGCACGCTAGAATCACAGCCCGTATGTGACATACATCACATGGGTGTGTGAAGTACGATCGCAGGAGCGACCGCGCTTTTATTTGGCTAGTGACGAGATCCTGTTCAGCTATTTGGGTTCGTAGCTGACGCGCCAGATTGACCTCGAGCCGTCATCGCTGACCAGAAGCGACCCGTCTTTCGCCACCGCAACTCCCACCGGCCGTCCCCAAACTTCACCCTTCGGAGTCAAAAAGCCGGTTAAAAAGTCCTCGTACTCGCCTGTGGCCCGACCCTCGTGATGCAGCGGAACGCGCACCACTTCGTATCCGGTGCGCACGGATCGGTTCCAGGAACCATGTTCAGAGGCGAAAATGTCGCCGCCATACTCCCGGGGAAATTGCTTGCCCGTATAAAACGTCATTTCAAGCGACGCATTGTGAGGTTGCACCAGAACATCGGGCGTAATCACTCTTTTTCTGAGCTCGGGATGTTTGTCGCGCAGCCGCGGGTCCTGATGTCCACCCATGTAGTACCAGGGCCAACCGTAGAATCCTCCCTCCTGTATGTGCGTGATGTAGTCGGGCACGAGGTTGTCGCCCAGTCCATCACGCTCATTGACCGACCCCCAAAGCTGACCAGTCTTGGGATCGATGGCAATTCCGACCGCGTTGCGTATTCCTGAAGCGTAAACCCGCCGCCCGGAACCATCCGGATTGAATTCGAGAAT
>QIAS01000343.1 GCA_003225615.1 Acidobacteriota bacterium
GGCCTGCTCGACAAAACTTTTCTTGACGCCGCCTGTGTCTCACTGGCCCCGCGGCCGGCGGTTGAAGCTATCGAGAAATTTCTTGGCCTCACGATGATTTGTCCGCTGGACTCATCCACCCATCACCACATCTTCATGGACGAGATGCGCGCCGCAGCCCGTCCGGCTGCCGCGCGCCTCATCAACGCGCATGATGATGAAATCGCGCTGGTTGAAAGCACCACCCACGGCCTGACGCTGGCGGCGCAATCGATTCCCCTCGAACCCGGCGACCGCGTTTTGATTTCTGATCTGGAGTTCCTAGAGGTCGCAGTCCCCTGGGTTCAGAAGACCGCAAGAAAGGAGGGCATCGAAATCGATGTCGTCGCCAATCGCAACGGCGAAGTTCGCGTGGAAGATTTCGCGGAGCGCCTGACCCCGCGGACGCGCGTAGTCGCCGTCAGCACGGTGCAGTGGACAAACGGCTACCGCCTCGATCTGGCTGCCTTAAGCCGTCTATGCCATGAACGCGGTGTCTGGCTGGTGGTTGATGCCATTCAGCAACTCGGCGCGATCCCCCTCGATGTTCGCGAGACTCCCGTCGACATCCTCGCTTGCGGCGGGCATAAGTGGCTCAATGCGCCCTTTGGCTGCGGCTTTCTCTACATAAATTGCCATGTGCTTCCCGAGCTGCGGCCGCCACTTGCCGGATATCTATGTATCGAAGATCCTCCGGGCGGCTGGGGCGAATACTTTCAGACTCCCAGCACCACGCCTGTCAAAGAATACACATTTGCGAAGAGTGCTCGCCGTTTTGAAACGGGTGGAACCTCGAATTATCCGGGGGCAGTGGGCCTGGCGGCCTCGCTCAAGCTGATTCACGAACTCGGCCCGGATCGGATCGCGAAGCACATTTACCAGCTTACCGATCAGCTGCTGGCCGGACTTGATGAGCTGCCCGTGGAAGTTGTGACGCCGCGCGCGCCGGAGAATCGGTCCGGCATCGTGACTTTTTCCGTCGGCTCCGCCGAGGAGAACGTCAAATTGATGCACCGTCTACAGGAAAAGAAAATTCTTGTTTCGGTGCGCTACACGTCCCATGTCGGGGGCATTCGCGTCTCCTGCCACTTCTACAACTCGGCGGAAGACATCGAGAACCTGCTTGCGGAACTGAAGCGATTACTCGCGGCGTCCTAAAAGGCTGCTGGGCGAGAGAACATATCCGAGAATAGCCCTGCTGTAGAGATGCGGCTGCCTCTCTGCTTGTACCGCCAGCTCGTGGGGCTCTGAAGCAAAGCGAGACGCGGCAAGCCGGCGTCTCTTTTCACATCAACTATTGATTTCGCGCAGAGTTTTCAGCACTTCATCTAAATTGGGCAACTGGTCGAGCGGATATGTCTTGGAGAAAACAATCTTCCCGCCCTTATCCACCACGAACACCGCCCGCTCGCAAATTCCCGGTACCGGTGGGCCCTCCCGCAGAATACCGAATTGTTTCGTGACCTCGCCGTGAGGATAAAAGTCTGCGCACATCGGCAAGTGCATCGTGCCAATGTCGTTCTCCTGCCATGCTCTGTGGCTAAGCAGGGAATCGGTGCTAATGTCCAGAACCTGGGCATCGAGCGCGGCGAACTCTTCGAGCTTCGAGTCGAACGCCGGCAGCTGTGAGGCTCACGTCGGAGTCCAATCCAAGGGATGAAACGTCACCACGACGTGTCTCTTCCCACGAAAGTCGCTGAGCTTGACCTTTACTTGCCGCTCGCCCTCGACCGCTTCTAATTCAAAATCCGGCGCCGAGTCGCCAACTTTCAGGGGCATGAGGCATTCTCCAGATCTGAGGGCCATCTTAAATGGTGCGCCCGGCTTTTGATGGTTGCGCGCAAAAAAATAAGGGCGGCCGAAGCCGCCCTCGTTTTCAAAAGGTAGTGGTTTTACACACCCTTGACGTTCTCAGCTTGCCAGCCCTTCGGGCCCTTAACCACGTCGAACTGTACCTGCTGACCTTCCTGCAGGCTGCGGAATCCGGACGCCTGAATCGCCGAGAAGTGTACGAATACATCCTCACCATTCTGGCGGCTGATAAACCCATAGCCTTTGGCATCGTTAAACCACTTTACTGTTCCTGTTTCCATCTTGTTGCTTGTTCCTTTTGTTGAAATTGCGCTGAAACTCGCAGACTTCTGCAGGCAGGTCACGCTGTGGAGCGGAGAAACTGCTTAGCAACCGCAAAGATCAAACGCGCGTATATTCTACCTTCTACTCTGTTAAATATCCAGAGGTACAAAGGTAACCTCTTGCGCAGCAATAATTTGCCAGCGGACCATTCGATGCGGAACAACGGGTGTCATCTCGTAATCATCACAAGCGGGAGGCAGAACTCCCTTGTGGGTTTTTCGCGACGGAAAACAATCAGTCCGCTCTCGTGAACTTGTTCTTGAGTTGCAGCAATCAATCTCCACCCGCGGACTTGCGCCGTCTGATTCAGAGCGCAAGCTTGACGCGCTCATTCGTGCCGGAGAATTGGAGGCCGCTCTGGCCGACCAGGCCCATCCCGCAGCTGTCCTGCTCGCGAAAGTTACTGACGCGGTAGCTGCTTCCCTGGCGAGCTCCGAGGAGCCGGACCGCCCGGCAGCTTCCTGCGCTTCACTCGAGGCATCGGACTTTCCGGAGAGGCTCCTCATTTCCCCGCCAGAGGGGTTTGCCTATTACGCCTTGCATCCAATGGATTTCGCCGACACCGCGGCTAGCCTCGCTCAGCTGGGCCGATCTTACGCCGTCATCGGCATTCGCAGCATCGGAACTACGCTCGCGGCCGTAGTCACGGCCGCGCTGAAAATACATGGCGTGCAAGCCGAACGCATCACGATCCGACCTGTAGGCCATCCTTACGACCGCACTACTAACTTCACGACAGAGGAAATTCACTGGGTCCAGAAACACAATTCCCATGCTGCAATGTTCCTGGTCGTGGATGAAGGCCCCGGCTTGAGCGGTTCCTCGTTTCTTTCCGTGGGGGAAGCCCTCTTGAAGGCGGGAGTGCAAGCCGACCGCATCACCTTTGTCGGAAGCCGCGACCCTGACGTCAAGGCTCTTTGCACTCATGACGCGCCCGATCGCTGGCCTCGTTTTCAGTGGCGGCGTGCCACGGCGAATGGCTGCCGGCACTTTCCCGGTTCCACCTTCGTGGGCAGCGGAGCCTGGCGAGCCGTACTGCTGAGTGAGGAATCCGATTGGCCCGCGTCATGGACTCAAATGGAACGATTGAAGATCATGTCTGCTGATCGAAAGTGGCTAGTCAAGTTTGAAGGCCTTGGGCGATTTGGAAGGGAAGCAAGAAAACGCGCGCTGTGCCTCCGAGATGCCGGTTTTGGCTGTGATGCACAGGATGGCGGTGACGGCCTTTTGCGCTATCCATTCCTGCAAGCCCGGCCTCTCAGAGCACGAGATCTTTCGGCAGCTGTTCTGGAACGGCTCGCTGCGTACTGCGCCTTCCGCGCCCGGGAATTCAGGCTGAACGATATCCCCCTCCAGCAACTCGAAGAGATGGTGCGGGTAAACCTGGGCAAGGAGTTCACTCCAGAAGTTACACCTCAAATCCAACGGGGCGATCTCCTAAGCAACAATCCCGTCCTGACCGACGGACGCATGCAGCCCCACGAATGGCTACTGCAGGCAGATGGCAGAATTTTCAAGACTGACGCCGTCAGCCATGGTGACGACCATTTCTTTCCCGGCCCGACCGACATTGCCTGGGACCTGGCGGGCGCTGCGGTGGAATGGGAAATGGACGGCCAGGCCACCGATTTTCTGCTGGCACGTTTTGCGCATCTGACCGGGGACGATCCTCGTCCGTGCTTTCCGGCCTTTCTCCTGGCCTACACTGTTTTTCGCATGGGATATTGCAAGATGGCGCTCAGCGCCGAAGCCGGGTCTCCCGAGGAAATTCGTCTGCGGCAGGCTTACCAACACTATCGCGGGAAAGTTCAACGGCAGATGGCCCTCGAGTATGAAGCATCATCATTTTCTGTTGTTAGCGAGCCGAGCCTTTCTTGACCGCCCCTAGGATGGTCACTTGCAGTCACAATAGTGAAGCATGATGACACTCCCCTTGTTGCCGAACCGGTCGTAGTGAAACACGAACAACTTGTCATATTCCGAGAGCTCTATCGGCGAAATCTTGCGACCGCCTAACTGCTCAATAATCTTCGGCAGAGTATCGGAATGTGCGACCACCAACACATTCTCTTTAGTGGTAGCTCGCAATTTCTTTACAAAGGCAGCAATATCGTCCGCATCCAGGATGGCCGGCGTCAAGCCCAGCTTTTTCGCCAGAGGTTCCGCGGTTTCCTGGGTACGGACCACACGGGTCGCAAGTATTGACCGAATCCCCGCATCTTCCAGTAATCGCGCGAGGCAGTCAGCTCTCTTGTGGCCTGCTGCGCTTAAGAGGGCATCTTTGGCTTCTGATGCCTTCTCTGCGTGTCGAACCAGGAAGACCAATCCGTTATGATCTTGTGCGAGACAAAATGTGGAAAGCATACTGACAAGGATCAGGCACGCTAGACACGACAGAATTCTGCGGTACACCTTTCACCTCCTCATCCAAATGATTTCAGCATATTCGAGCCCGTTGAACGCTAACCGCGCAGTGAGACTATGATGATCTTTTTTCTTTCCACGCCGTGACGGCAAAAAAGAATTTAGGTAATAAACGCTCACTCGACCTCCTCCAGGCGAGCTATGACACCATTGCTGCGGAATATGCAAAACGAATTTATGCCGAGCTAAAGGACAAACCTTTAGATCGTGAACTACTCGACCGCTTCGCGGAAGGTTTGCGCACACTCGGCCCAGTTTTCGATCTCGGCTGTGGGCCTGCCCAGATCGCGCGCTATCTCCGCGATCGTGGAGCGAATGTTTTCGGCCTTGACCTCTCCGCAGGCATGCTGGCACAGGCCCGCAGGCTCAATCCAGACCTTAATTTTGTCCGAGGTTCAATGCTTTCTCTCGGAATTGCCCCCAATTCATTGGCGGGTATTGCTGCCTTTTACTCGATCATCCACATCGCTCGCGGCCAGGTCGTCACCGCGCTGTCGGAAATGCGCCGCGTACTGCAACCCGGTGGTTGCCTTCTGCTGGCCTTTCATCTGGGCACAGAGATAATTCACGAGACCGATCTTTGGGGGTATTCGGTCGATTTTGACGCCACACTCTTCACCACGGATGAGACGACGCCCGCCTGGACGTCGAGCAAGCCATTGAACGCGATCCGTACCCTGAAGTGGAATATCAAAGCCGCCGCGGATATATCTTCGCCGTGAAGCCCTGACCCTGCGCCACGCGTCGGTGAGATCGAGTTTTTGCGAGGGCACGCCAAACTGCTTCCGCACGAACATCATCTAAGCCCCGGATTGTGGAAAATTGAGATGAGCCGCGCCGTTCAGCCATTAGTGGAGTCCGCCACGGAGCAAGCATCCCCTGGCAGGCGGATTTCATCGCCGCTCAAACAACACAGGAGATGGTTGGCCGCAGGCGCGTTAGCAGTGGCCGTGGCGATGATTGTCACTCTCCTGCTGGTCGCGCGGAATTGGCCATTCACTCGTGACAAAGTTATGGAGGACCTCGCGGAAGCAACTTCGAGCACGGTAGCGATCAGAAGTTTCCACCAGATGTACTTCCCGCATCCCGGCTGTATTGCCGAAGGTGTTACCTTTCGCCGCGACCGTAATCCGCAGACTACGCCGCTCATCACCATCCCGAGGCTCACGATTGTAGGCAGCTTTACTGGTCTCTTAACCAAGCGCGTGTCCTTGATGCGCGCAGACGGAATGGCTGTCGTCGTGCCGCCGCTGGGAACGAGCGAAGGGTGGCCGCAAGACAAAAGCGACTAATGGCTCAACCCTCGAGTTCGCCCATCGCAACCCAGAAAAACGGCCGCTGGGGTTCGCCATTCACGAGTTCACCATCGAGGACCTCGGCGGCCGGGGCCCTATGCGGTTCCAGATCGCGCTTTTGAACCCGCAGCCGCCGGGCGAGGTGCGAGCTACTGGGCGTCTGGGCCCATGGAGAGCCAACCAGGTTTCGCAAACGCCGATTGCCGGCAGTTATTCGTTCCAGCGTGCTGATCTCGGCGTCTTCAAAGGCATTGCTGGAATACTTTCCTCCGAAGGAAAATTTCAAGGCATGCTCAGGGAGATGGAAGTACAAGGCGCCACGCTTACTCCCGACTTTGAAGTCACGAGAAGCGGGCACCGGTTTCGCTTGGCTACCAAGTTCCGCGCGGCGGTAAGTGGCACGAACGGTGACGTCGTGCTGCGAGATGTGAGTGCTCATTTTTTGAATACGACGGTTAATTCAGCAGGCAGTATTGAGGGGCACGCGGGTGAGAAGGGCAAGACAGCTTCTCTGGAACTGGCTGTCCGGGAAGGATTAATTCAGGACGTTTTATTTATTTTCGTGAGGGAGCCTCACCCTCCCCTGGCAGGAATAGTCAGCTTCACGGCGAAGACCACGATCCCTCCAGGGCACCGCCCTTTTCTGCGCAAAGTCGAACTGCAAGGAGACTTTGGAATCGACAACGCCCGCTTTACTAGGTCCGAGACCCAACAAAAGGTGGACAAACTCAGCGAACGTGCCCGGGGTAAAAAGAAGGAGGATGAGGACGACCCGGAGAGCGTTCTTTCAGACCTGAAAGGACACGTAGTTCTGAAAAATGGCACAGCTACGTTTACCAATCTCTCGTTTGTAGTTCCCG
>QIAS01000344.1:0-5099 GCA_003225615.1 Acidobacteriota bacterium
GGCTATGGCTGCGCGGTTTTCATGCAGTCGGACATTGTGAATTTCCAGCGCCAGGGTTGGCGGGCGGAAGAAATTCTTGCTGGCCTTGCGATGGTACTGCCCAAGAACGTCTTTCTGTACGTGGCCAGCATTCCGAACCTGGCAGCGCTAGGCTCGCGCTTTGTGCTGCAGGGCGGTACCCAGAACAACCTGGCTGTGGTCAAGGCCGAGGTCGACTTCATTCACAACAGTTTCCGTGCGAGCGGCCAAAAGCCGGAGATCATCGTCCACGAGCATTGCGGCGAATCGGGCGCCATCGGAGCGGCTCAGGAAGCTCTGCGTCTCTGGCGCAATGGCATGAAGACCACGTTCATGGGCCTGGATGCGGTCCGCAAAATCGAGTATCGCAGCACCCGCAACGAAAATACGCGGTGCAATTTCTGCAAGAATACTTGCTTGCGAACCTTCATCGATGTCAAAACGGAGCGACCTAACTTCGTAGCAGTAGCTGCGATAGCGTCTCCGGCACCGAAGCCGGCGCCTAAAAAGACGAAGGTTCCGTTGATGGAAGGCGAACAGCGGCTCATCATTGCCACCTGCGAAAAGGGGACCGTCGAAGATGTAAACGATATGAAAGACATCAAGGCGGGGCTGGATAAGATCAAGGACGCGAATCCAAGTTTCGTGGATATCGCGTCACGTGAGGTCTTCCGGCCAACGAACGCGAAGAGTGTGGCGGACCCGATCCCTACGCGCGCCTGGTCTAAGGCGGCCAAAGAACGCGTCGCGCTGATGCAGAACCGCAAGAACATTCGTATCGGCGTGCCGCGCGTGCTGAATATCTACACGTACGCGCCGCTCTTTAACGCCTATCTGGAAAGCCTGGGCGTGCAGCCGGAGAACATTGTTTACTCCGACTATACGAGTCCCGAACTGTATCGGGCGGGTGCGAGCCGCGGGGCGATTGACCCGTGCTTCCCCGCCAAGATCGGCATTTCGCATGTTTACAACCTTATCCAGGTAAAGCACTCGAAGAAGCCGCTGAACGTGGTCTTCTTCCCGATGTACGACGTGCTGCACTCGCCGTTGATGAAAATAGTCGCTGCCAACGCTTGCCCCACGGTCACGGCGACGCCGGAAACTGTGAAGGCTGCATTCACCAAAGAGAACGATGTTTTCGCCGAGCACAACGTCAAGTATCTGGATCCGATCCTGAATTTCGCCGATCGCAAGCTGTTCGCGTTTCAAATGTTGCAGGCGTGGCAGCCAGTTCTGGGCTTATCGGAAGAAGAGAACGACAGCGCGGTCGAGACGGGATACCAGGCGCTTAAAGATTACGAAACCAGTATTCGCAAGCGGGCAAGGGAAGTGCTGGATCAGTTGGAGCGTGAAGATCGCATCGGCATTGTGATGCTGGGCCGGCCCTACCAACACGATCCCGGGCTGAATCACGAGATTCTGGAGGAGTTCCAGAAACTTGGCTACCCGGTCTTTTCGCAGAACACGCTGCCGCTGGATGAAGACATGCTGGAGCGGTTGTTCGGTGACGAAGTGCGGGCAGGCGTGATCAGCCATCCGCTCGATATTTCCGACGCATGGAAGAATTCCTATTCCTGCAGCACCAACCACAAGATCTGGGCAGCGAAATTCACGGCGCGGCATCCCAATCTCGTGGCTCTTGAAATGTCCAGCTTCAAATGCGGCCATGACGCGCCTATCTACGGCGTGGTCGAAGGCATCATCGAGCAGTCGGGCACGCCTTACTTCTGCTTCAAGGATCTTGACGAGAACAAGCCTACGGGCTCGATCCGAATCCGCGTGGAAACAATCGATTATTTCCTGCGGCGTTATCGGGAGGAAATCATCCGGCGCCGCAAAGCGGAGAACGAAGTTGAAGCCCGGCTGGCGGAATACGAGATACAACTTCGAGAGGGACTTGTGCAGGAATCACAAGGCGTCGCGGCGGACTGAAGTGTGCTGTCTCTTTGAGCGGCCAAAGATGCAAAATAAAGAAGCGGCCGAACGCCGATTCGGCCGCTCATAGCATTGTTTCTGTAATCTATTCCACCGCGATCTGCCAGCCTTTGTCACCCTTCATGAACGCGAGCGCCGTACGGGTGGGCTCGCCATGATAAAAGTTGGCTCCATATTTTGAAATCAGAGTTGATCGGTCCCACGTATTGAAGCTCTTGACCAGCGGCCCGGAGGCCTCAAGCATTTCGCCCAGTTGGTTCGGCTCCCATTTCCAGGCATATTCGACGGTCGCGCGGCCAGTGCCCGTCATGGTGATCCTGGAAATGCTTGCCAGCTTGCGCTCGGCGATGGGAATCACGTAAATGTCGGAGCCATCCTTATCCTTGGACTTGTGGACTCCGGCAATTCCCGCCAATAACTCACGTCCCTTCGGCATCAATGACACGGGGGTCTTCCAGCCGTTGTCCTTGCCCAGCTTGATGAGACCTGCCTTTTCCAGTAGACGATAATTCGGATCGTGAGGCTTTTCCTCGACGCTGGACTTAACCAAGCCGGTTTCGAAGTGAATGGTCACCGGTCCCATGGACTTGAGAGAGCTCACGATAGCGTCCCTGGCTTCCTGGTCGCTCAGCACCTGCCTCGATTGCAGCAGGTAGTAGATGGCTACGCCTACGATGGAAAGAATCAGTACGACGATAAGAAGCAACGGAACTATCGAAGAGTCCCGCTTTTCCATTTCCAATTCTTGTTCGAACATATCGGCAGCCTCCGATTGCAATTCGCGGCCGCGGCCTGTGAAGGACCGTCTAAGGGAATTCTGCGGCGTACTGCTCATAGAAGGCAGTGACGTAGCTCACAAGGGGAAGTTTTTGCAGTCACTTTACGCGGGAGGAGTGGCGCTTTGGCCGTTGGGTACGTCGTTGAACTGGTTTCCTGAGCACCAGATCTGCCACAGTGCATTGCGCGAATAGCTTCTCCACTTCGTCCCCGATAGCTTTGCAAGACGAATGTAACGGGCAGATTTTCTCATCACCGGGCGGCAGTCCAAGGAGGCAGCCGAAAATGGGGAGTGCGTTACCCAAGGCTGCCAGAATGTGGATGAGCCGAATCTGCCGGGCGGGGAGTGCCAGCTCATAACCTCCACCTACGCCCTTAAATGAGCGGATCAGCTTCTTGCGCTCTAGTTTGTGAAGCACTTTCCAGAGGAACGGCTTGGGAATGTGCTCGCTGGCGGAGATTTCTCGTGCGCCGCTGAGCTTGCCCGGTGCCTGAGCAGCCAGGAAAGCTATTGCACGAATGCCGTATCCGGAAGCGAGAGAAAGCATAAGCCCCCACCAATCCCCCCATTAAAACTCTGCCGGACACCATAAATCAGTGATAAGGACGAAAACATTCCGAGATGTGCCATTTTGGAAAAAGAGCGTTCGAGACGAGTAGGTCTCAAAACAATGCGGATTTCAGAGGATTTTGAGACGACCTGAGCAAGTCCCTGGGGAAGTGCAACTAGTTTCACCCAGCTCTGTCCAGAGACGATTAACCTGCTCCTGACTTATTGAAAACGTTGGAAGTACAGGAGCAGACGCTGGCAGCAGGATTGCGGTTTCATAAGGTAAGGCTTGGCTGCTGGAGAGTCCAAAGCTGTGTTCCTAAGCGGAAAAAGGGCTTTATAGTGCTACGAAAAGGGGCGGCGGTTGTCGCGATATTGCTTTTGCCAGTGCTGTGCCTAGGCTCCCCGCACAATGATTTCTTGCGCTTGCGAGGAGGTCATGACCCCTCGCTCATGGCGCGCGAACCGCAGCTTTGGAGGCCCGGAATCAGCAATTCTGTATTTGCGAGTGTTCCCCACACGAGCGCGCGCTTTCGTTGTCAGGCGACGCGGCCACCTGAGGCTCTGGCGACTCCGAATCCCCTGCTCGATAGCAGCGAGATCCTGAAGGTAATCGTGAGTTTTGTGATTGGAACCGACGGGAGAGTCTATAGCCCGTTGATTCTGGAGAGCGCCGGCCTGAGAGAAGATCGCACAGTTTTGCAGACGGTGCGGTCATGGCGCTATCGTCCTGCAATGTGTAATGGGGTTCCCATGGAAACCGAGGGTAAAATTGAGTTTTCCGGTCGGTGACTTTCTAATAAAATGACTCTACCGAGACAGCATTGGACAACGAAAAAGATGCGACTAAGCAAGCTGGAAAGTATTTTTCCGCGGATTCCGACGGAGAAATTCCTCGAAATCCTGAGGTTGAGGATTTCTTCAAGCGGCTCAATTGCCAAATGCGATGGCCCACGCCTCACCAGGATGCTACTGCGGCCGCTCTGCACGCCGTTCAACAACTGGATTTTGAGGCCGCTGCGGAGAACGTCATGAACCCCACTGCCGGCCCGGATCGCAAGGTTTGCAGTTCGTGCGGCAGTCAGAACCGCGCGGCAAATAAATTCTGTGCCATGTGTGGCACCTCTTTAGGGGAGAATCAGAAGGAGGAAGCTGGCGAATCTCAAGTGGCGCGGCACGTAGACAGCAACTCGCCTGACGCTGCCAATAACGATAGCCAGCATCATTATCATCACCATTATCACTACTTCATCCAGGGTGAACTCGGGGGCCAGGAGACCAATTTTCGGCCGGCCGCCGGCGAGCGCCCGGTGAAGGATGTGACCCCAATGCGTGCACCTTTGGGGGGAGCGGCAATGAGCCGGGCCGAAGTGACAGTGCGAAAGCAAACTCAGGATTGGGCTCTTGCCTGCAATACGAAACAGCTTGACGATCTATTAGATCTGTATGCGGCCGACGCCCTGGTTCTAAGGCCCAATACGCCGCCTGTACGAGGAAGCACTGCCATCCGCGAATTTTTCTTTTGCGCGCTCGAGAGTGGATTGGGAGAGGTTGAACTGGAGCCATTGCGAGTGGACGTGGCGGGCGATATCGCTTACGAAGCCGGGCGGTGCAAAATGCTGGCGCCGGGTGTGGGAACGCGCCGGGAAGAGCGCGGAAAATATTTAATCATCTACAGCCGGCGCGGCGGCGATTGGAAGGTGGTGGCCGATTCATGGTCGAGTGATTTGACCTTGAATGTCGCAGCCGAACCCGAGCTCGCACGGAATAACCCTGCTCAACCCCGACCAGGCCCGCCGCGAAAAAGTGCCTAGTGCTG
>QIAS01000344.1:5148-5630 GCA_003225615.1 Acidobacteriota bacterium
GCGCCGCGCATCTGAATGGTCTGCATGCCGAGGCGTTGAGCTGATTCCAGATTCAGCGGACGATCGTCAATAAAGCAGCATTCCTGCGGCGATTTCTGCGTGATTTCCAAGGCCAGCCGATAAATGCCTTCTTCAGGTTTGCGCAGACCTACGAAGCAGGAACTCACGAAAAGGTCGAAAATTTCTCTCAGACCGAAGTTTTCAATGCGGTAGAGATTTAGTTCCCGGGATTCGTTATTGATTGTGCCCATTAGATATTTTGATGAATGCGCCAATTTTCGGGCAATCTCCAGAACCTCGGGGCAAGGTTGGGAGAGGGAGAACATCGCCGCCTTGAACTCGTCACGCGTAAAAGGCCGAGGGCGGTAGAAAACAGTGCGGTCGAGGTATTGATCGAGCGTGATTTTGCCTCGTTCCAGCGAGGAGACCAGCATTTCGTGGCGATCCTGGAACTCCTCTTTATCGAGATGGAATTGTTCTAA
>QIAS01000345.1 GCA_003225615.1 Acidobacteriota bacterium
CGTCCCAACACGGTAGCCCTGAAGGCCTTTTTGTTGCTCTGACGGGACTTTGGATTCGGCGTAGGAACTTCTTTCTAGGCCGCTGGATCAGACACGGCGGATATTGGCCGGATCCTAAATTGCGGTTATTTCGTAAAGATGCCGCGAAGTTTGAAGATCGAGCAGTCCATGAAGATGCGAAACTGCTGAGTGGCAATGCAGGGGAGCTAAAGAACGCATTAGTCCACCACTCCTATCCCACACTCTCCGACTACATTGACCACATAAACCGGTACTCCTCGCTGGGCGCGGAGATGGTCGGTGCCAAAGGACGAGGCTTCAGCGTTCTCAACATCGTTGTCCGGCCACTGGCCACATTTGTCTACAATTATTTTCTGCGCCTGGGTTTCCTCGATGGTCGCGAAGGGCTACTGCTGCACCTGTACCACGCCGTCTACGTCTCGTGGAAATATGCCAAGGCGTGGGAACTGGGGCGCGGCAAGCAGGCTGGAGGCCGCACCACCTAACCGGCTCGGGTTCCGTCGGGCACGGGCTTTTCCGGCACTGCCAGCACGGGTGTAATGCCGTCGGCGTAGCCGATATCGAGCAACATTCCTTCCGACAGGATGCCACGCATTTTGCGCGGCTCCAGGTTGACCACAAATAGGGCCTGCCTACCTTCTATCTCCCGCGGATCAGCTCGCTCCTTCTTGATCCCTGCAACGATGGTGCGCTCATGATCCCCGAACCTGACACGCATTTGCACCAGTTTGTCGGAATCAGGAACGTCGGTAACGGAGAGAATTGTGCCTACCCGAATATCCAACTGGTTCAGCATATCCAGAGAAATAGAAGGCTTGACTGGCGGAGTCATCCCGCAATTCTACGCAACGGCAGTGTTGGGGACGTCTCGAAAGGTATTTGCCCCGACCAACCACCCGGTTGGGAACAGCTTCGGTACCTTGCTGCCGCTGACAGGCTCTTCTATCATCAAAGGTTAAGCACGGGGACCCAATGGCCAACAAGAAATCTCCTTCCAAACCGCCGGTTGCTGAAACCCCAATTGCGGATGTTTTTGAAGGGCGCCGGCCTTCTGCATCGGAGAAAGCTTGGGCGGAGAACACACTGGCCCCAACTCTCGAGAAGGCTCCGGAAAAACCAATCGGCGCACCCAGCGGCGTCAATCTCGACGAGCATGGGCATGCCCGCTTCACCACCATTTCCGGGGTTCCCGTCCGGCGTCTCTACACGGAGGCCGACCTGCCGGAAGACTGGCGCCACGATCAATATCTCGGCTACCCCGGCCAGCCGCCCTACGCGCGCGGCATCCACGCGACCGGGTATCGCGGAAAGCTTTTCACCATGCGCCAGTTCTCCGGCTTCGCCTCACCGGAAGAAACCAACCAGCGCTACAAATATCTGCTCGAGCACGGCGGCAGCGGGTTATCTGTCGCGTTCGACCTACCCACATTGATGGGCTATGACTCCGACCATCCTGCCAGCGAAGGCGAAGTGGGCAAGTGCGGCGTGGCCATTGATTCGCTCGAGGATATGGAAATCCTCTTCGGCGGCATCGACTTGGAGCAGACCACGGTTTCAATGACGATAAACTCGCCGGCCTCGGTGCTCTGGGCGATGTATCTGGTGGTCGCGGAAAAGCAGGGCGCGGATTGGAAGAAAATTTCCGGCACCATCCAGAACGACATTCTGAAGGAGTACATCGCGCAAAAGGAGTACATCTATCCACCCGCGCCTTCCATGCGGCTGGTGGTGGATACCTTCGAGTTCGGCTCGCGCTTCACGCCGCGATTCAACACGATTTCGATCAGCGGATACCACATTCGTGAAGCCGGCTCGACTGCGCTGCAGGAACTCGCGTTCACGCTGTATGACGGCGTGGAGTATGTGGAATGGGCGCGGCGGCGCGGCCTCGACGTGGACGAGTTCGGTCCGCGGCTCAGCTTCTTCTTCAATGCGCACAACGACTTCTTCGAAGAGATCGCCAAGTATCGGGCCGCTCGCAAAATCTGGTATCAGGTGATGAAAGACCGGTTCGGCGCAAAGAACGAACGCACCCGCCTGATGCGGTTCCACACCCAGACAGCCGGAGTGTCGCTGCCCGCCCAGCAGCCAATGAACAATATCGCCCGCGTCGCGCTTCAAGCACTCGCGGCCGTGCTCGGAGGCACGCAGTCGCTGCACACCGACGCCTACGATGAAGCGCTTGCGCTGCCCACTGAAGAAGCCGCCCGGATCGCTCTGCGCACGCAACAGATCATCGCGTATGAGTCAGGAGTTACGCAGACGGTCGATCCGCTGGGCGGATCATATTTTCTCGAGCGGCTTACGTTGGATATGGAAAAGGGCGCATTCGACTACTTCGAGAAGTTAGACGCGATGGGTGGGATGGTGAAAGCTATTGAACGCGGGTATCCGCAGAAAGAAATCGCCGAGGCTTCCTACCAGTATCAGCGCGCGGTCGAGGCGCGGGAAAAAGTAATTGTCGGGGTAAACGAATTCACCATCGAAGAAGAATCGCCGCATATTCTTTACATCGATGAAAGCGTGGCCCGCCAGCAGGCGGCAAAATTGAAAGCTCTGCGCGGAAGACGGTCCAATGAAGAAGTTCAGCGGCGTTTAGAAGCATTGAAGAAGGCGGCCGCACAGAATCCCAAAGCCGGCAGCAACGGGAATGTCTCCAACGCGAACACCATGCCTTACATTGTGGACGCCGTGCGCGCCTACGCCACCGTGGGCGAAATCTGCGATGCCTTGCGGCAGGTATATGGGACGTATACGGAAGTGAGTGTTACGTAGGAGTGTCTCGCCAATCGTTTCCCGACACCTATTCGTGATCGTGAGTGGCAATCCAAACCTTGTCCCGTAGGGACGTCTGCCAATAGCCCAGCGCTTTAGCGCTGGTAGGAGCGACCGATGTCTCAGTCCTAGGGACGACTGAAAGAGCTGGCGTAATGGCAGCCGTCCCTACGGGACTTCATCCACTCGCCACCTTGACCCAGCGCTGAAGCGCTGGGCTATTATCAACCGCCCCTCCGAGGCTGTTTGTTTGGTAGCCTGTTAATGACCCGTTACTAATTAACGATCCCTTCCTTCCGTCTGGTGTCAATGCACTTTATCAGGGTTCATCCCCAAACGTATTTGAGGTCATACGAAATTCCGTGCTTCTTGAGGAACGCCAAAAACTCCTCTTCAAAGCTCCGCTTCTGATGATGTTCGTGCTGTGAATTGATGTAGCGAATCGTATCCGCCTGCTGAGAGATCCCCACTGTGAAAGCACCATATCCCTCCTGCCACGCGAAACGGCCGCCATCCATATCATTCATCCATTTGGAGGAGCCACCTTTCAGCAGTTGCACAGCTTTGGCCAACGGCATCGTGGCCGGGATGGATAGAAGAATGTGCACATGGTTCCCAATGCCGCCAATCGCGATTGCTTTGAATCCATTTTTTCGGGCGATTCCTCCCAGGAAAGACCAGAGGCGCGGCTGGAACTGTTCCGAGATCAAGTTGCGGCGTTCCTTGGTGGAAAAGACGCAATGAACAAGCTCGGAGATGTAGGAATGCGGCATGGCTCACCCGGAGATTTCAGCCGTCCCTACGGGACTGGCGTTATTGGGCCTGGTACCCAGCGCTGAAGCGCTGGGCTATTGGCAAATGTCCCTACGGGACATCACCAGGACGTATTACATCTGTGTTCGTCGCACCGTCTGTGACGAATGAACACTGCGCGTGACCCGACAACAGGATGGATTGAGTATGTTTGAGGTCGCAAATTGCGACCTCAAATAGCTACACGCTTCTTAAGCGGCAGGCTAGACTTGAAGGCCCAGCCCAAATCACTCTGAGAAAAACTCCATGTTCTTCCACATCGCTGTGCTCATCGCCGCGCTGGTCGCCGGGGCCATCGCTTCAATTGCCGGGTTCGGCATCGGCAGCATTCTTACGCCTCTGCTTGCCGTGCGCCTGGGCACAAAGCTGGCAGTGGCGGCAGTATCTTTTCCCCACATTGCGGGGACACTGTTGCGTTTTTCGCTGGTTCGCAGACATGTGGACCGTCGAGTGCTCGTGACGTTCGGGATTACCAGTGCTGCGGGAGGTCTGGCCGGAGCGCTGCTGCACACCTGGTTCAAAAGCGCGGTGCTGGGCTACATTCTGGGCGCGCTTCTGGTTTTTGCCGGACTGAGCGGCCTGACCGGCTTGGCAGCCCGCATGCGATTCGGGCGCAGCACAGGCTTATTAGCGGGCGCCCTGTCTGGAGTATTTGGCGGTCTGGTCGGAAATCAAGGGGGTATCCGTTCGGCGGCGTTAATGGGTTTCGATCTGAATAAAGAAGCATTTGTCGCCACGGCGACGGCTATCGCTCTGGTCGTGGACCTGTTCCGTATGCCGGTTTACATAGCAGCGCAGTGGCGCGATCTCCTGCAAACGTGGCCGATCATTCTTTTCGCGGCAGCGGGCGTGTTGGCGGGTACGGTGTTCGGGCAGCCATTACTCCGCCGGATTCCGGAGCGCACGTTTCGCGCCGTGGTATCGGCTATCATTCTCGCGCTCGGAATTGCCATGCTGCTGCATCCGGGCGGCCATGATTGAAGCCGGCGAGTCGACTGTCAGACTACCGCGAATTTACTTTTTGGGAGGCGAACTTTTAAAATTTCTCTGCGTCCCCGGGCCGCTGTGGTGAATCCATT
>QIAS01000346.1:0-6706 GCA_003225615.1 Acidobacteriota bacterium
TTATCAACTTGCGTCTGCGGCCCCTCGGCAATCTGAAACGTCACGACCACCTTTGGTTCTTTATCGACCACCTCGGGAGTAATAGAGACTTCTTCAAAGCCCCGATCCTGGTAGAGCGCCTTCAGATTTTTCACACTCTGACGCACTAACTTGTCGCTGAACTTGCCGTGAGAAAAAAGATGCTTCTTCTTGACTGGAACCGCCTCGGTTAGTTCGTCCTCATCAATGTGCTGATTCCCGCGGAAAGCCACCTGCTCCAATTTGTGCTTCTTGCCTTTGTCAACGTTGTAGACCACCGAAATTTGGTCTGGCTGGCGTTGTAAAACGGTGTTCACTTTTACGTCGGCATAACCCTTGGCCTGAAAATAATTAATAAGGTTCCGCTTCCCTTCCTCTACCAGGTCGCTATCGAAAGTCCCTTCCTGATAAAGGGGGATCGCTTTGCGCTTGTTGCGCTCCGAGAGAAATGGAATCCATGAGAGTCTCGCCCCTGCGATGCGTACTGAAACGGCTGGCCCTTCGTTTACGGTGATGGTGAAATCAGCCCGATTGGTTTCGGGATGGTATCGAGGCGGACTCACCTGAATTTGGCTCGCCAGATGGTTGTGCTTGATCAGGTACTGCCGCAGCACCTGAGTTCCCGCTTGGATGCGCTTGGGCGTATAAGCTTTCCCGCTCTTCAGCGAGGCTCCTGTCGCCGCAGCGCGAAATGAGCGCGTGGCACCTAGCAGACGCCGCGCCTCTTCCGGCGGAGGTCCTTGCACCTCGACTTGTCCAATCTTCGCCCGCTTCCCCAGCTTCACATGGAAAGTCACATTGGCTAGCCCGTGGGCTTTATCCAAATCGGTTGAGGGATCGACCTGCGTCTGGAAATATCCGTGAATCTGCAAGAAATTCACCAGTGCCGTCTTTGCTTTTTGAACGTTTTTTTCCTCGAAGGGATCCTGATCAGGCAGATTCACCACTTGCAGCAGCCGTGTGTAAGTAAAAGCTTTTTCCGCTCCCGGGAATTTTGTGACCCCGTAATAGTAGGCAGGCTCCATCACGAACATGACATGCAGCCCGGGGGCCTCCGGCTTAACCTGCACCTCGACCTTTTTAAAGATGCCGGTGCGCTCCAGTGCCTGAATCGAGTCCTGAATTTTCTGGTTGGAGTAAGGCTCGCCCGCCTTCTGCGCCACCAAACGCCGGAGATCCTGAACATCAATTGACGGATCGGTGACTAGGTCGACAGCGCCCACTGGTTGTCCGTCATACGACGCAACGGGAGCCTGGGCGAACAGGCGGAAAGTAAGCACGAAGAAGAAAGCAGCACAAGCCAGCCAACGCATAGCAGGGTTGAGAGGCGCTCACATTGCTATTACCTGATCGCATGTGTCTTTAGCGGTGACCCCGGGAATAAGACACGGAACGCCGGCGCCCGATCCGGCGGACGTTTCTCAGATGCGCGGTTGTAGTTCGAGGATGTCTCTTAAGAAGCAATCGGTTGTAGCAGGGACTGCGGCTTCGTTCCCTATGCCGAACATGGCTCTGGCGGTGATATCCAAAAAATAAGACCTCCCAACGAAGCCCCGCCAAAGCAATGGCGGGCCGCCCACTCGAACTATTGATCTTTCTCTGCTCGTCGGAACAGAGATGTCTAATGTTACAGATTTTTGGTAATGTGGCTTGGATATTCTCGTTAATGTTTTCTTGTGTTTGCTTGCACGCAGCCTGGGCCCAGGATCGCTCTTACGGGCGTTCCATGGTGGTAACTGATCGTGGCATCGTCGCGACCAGTCACTTCTTGGCTTCGCAGGCCGGCGCTCAGGTTCTCGCTCACGGTGGTTCCGCCATGGATGCAGCGATAGCCGCGAATGCCGTGCTGGGCGTAACTGAGCCGATGATGAATGGCATAGGCGGCGATCTGTTCCTCCTGTACTGGGACGCTAAGAACGGCAAGCTGTATGGGCTAAATGCGAGTGGGTGGGCACCTCAAGGCCTCACGATAGCTTTTCTCAATAAGCAGGGTGTGACCTCCATGCCGGAAGACGGCATCCACAGCGTGACGGTGCCGGGTGCGGTGGATGGTTGGGCGAAAGCTCATCAGCGTTTTGGAAGACTAGCCTGGAAGGACTTGTTTGCACCGGCCATCTACTACGCCGAAAACGGGTATGCAGTGCCTGAAATCATTCACGACTTCTGGATCATGGGGCGCGACAGGTTGAAGCAGACAAGCGAAGCAGAGCGTGTGTTTCTTTTAAGAGGCAAAACGCCCGAGGTTGGTGAGAAGTTCTCCAACCCGGATCTGGGCAAGACCTTACGTTTGCTGGCGGACAAGGGGCCGGGGGAGTTCTACCGAGGCGAAATTGCGCACGCGATTCTCAAGACTTCCGCCAGTCTAGGCGGGACAATGCACGCCGGCGATTTGGCAGAATTTTCCTCGGAATGGGTCGACCCCATTTCCATTGACTATCGGGGGTGGAAAGTCTACGAGCTTCCTCCCAATGGGCAGGGGATGGCTGCGCTGGAAATGTTGAATATCATGGCTGCCTCGCAACCAGACAGGCAGGGTCCACTCGCCGCAGTGGAGTTGCACAAGAAGATCGAGGCTATGAAGCTCGCCTACAGCGATCTGTATCGCTACAACGGTGATCCGCGCTTTGCCAGCATTCCAGTACGAGGACTGCTTTCAAAAGAGTACGCCGAGCAGCGAGCTGCGCTGATTGATCCTCAGAAGACAAACTGCGCGGCGGCGAGTGGCACGCCGGCAAAAAGCGATACCACGTACCTGGCGGTGGTTGATAAAGACGGCAACATCGCATCCCTGATCCAGAGTGTTTACGACTATTTTGGTTCCGGAGTCGCGGTGAGCGGCATGGGTTTTCTGCTGCAGGACCGCGGTGCCCTCTTCGTGCTTGATCCCAAACACCCCGATGCGCTAGCCCCGCACAAACGTCCCTTTCACACAATCATTCCCGCATTTATGGAGCGGGGCGACGAGCACATAGGCTTCGGGATCATGGGCGGCTCCAATCAGCCACTGGCGCATGCGCAATTCGTATCTGACGTGGCGGATTACGGCTGGAATATCCAGGCAGCTCTTTCCGCTCCGCGCTTCACCATCCGCGATACGGGAGAGCCGATCAAGTGCACCATTCTGATTGAGTCCCGTGTAGCGCCCGAGGTGCAGACACAATTGCGGAAGCAAGGCCACGAGTTGGTGCTGCGCAAGGAGTACTCCGCATTTATGGGACGTGGCCAGGCGGTACTTCACAATTCCAAAACGGGAACAAACTTCGGTGCCTCTGACCCGCGGGCTGATGGCGCGGCCGAACCGGAGCCAATTCCGCTCCAGTAAAATTACAGCTCTCACTGCTTTTTTCTTGACGTCTCACTACAGTTTATCTAGGCTTCCGCAGCATTAGGCTTCGAGCGGACTGTATCGAGTCTTTTCTCCGCCTCCGTGTCGCTCCGTACGTAGTGAGATCTTCGCATACGTGTTCTCAATTCGTGGCTGTGCAGGAGGGCCTTATGAATCGTCGGAACTGGCTAGCATTCTGGTTGTTGCTGTTGGGATCCCCGCTTCTCGTTTGGTCACAGACCGGCCTCACTTCATTGCGCGGCACGGTAACTGATCCCTCGGGAGCCCTACTGGCACGGGCAGAAGTCAGCCTGGACAATGCAGCGACCGGGTTTCACGTCAGCCACGGCACAGATCAGACGGGTGCCTACGAGTTTCCCCAGATTCCTCCCGGGAAGTACACGATTAGCGCGACCAAAGCCGGCTTCGCCCAGCAGGTGAAAACGGCCGAATTGTTGGTAAGCCAACCCGCGACGATAAATTTTGCTCTCTCGGTGCAGGCGACCAGTGAGACGGTGGAGGTCAACGACATCGCGCAGGCGGTCAATACTGCCGATGCGACGATTGGGAACGCGATGGCCAATTCAACGATTCAGGCGCTTCCGATTGAAGGTCGTAACGTGCCGGATTTGCTCAGCCTGCAGCCTGGCGTGGTGTATCTGAATTCGCGAGCGACTAATCCTGATCAGGACAGCAGAAGCGGTGCGGTGTCGGGTGCTCGTTCCGACCAGAGCAACGTCACGCTGGATGGCGTGGACGACAATGATCAGAGACAGGGTTACGCCTTCACCGGCGTGCTGCGGTCAACCCTGGATTCCGTAGAAGAGTTTCGGGTCACAACGACGAACTCCAACGCTGACAGCGGACGATCGTCGGGCGCTCAGGTCACGCTGGTAACGAAGAGCGGCACCAACAATTTTCATGGCAGCGTTTACGAATACAACCGCAATAATATTGGGCACGCCAATGACTGGTTCAATAAGGCGGCGGAAATTTCGGCAGGACTGCCAAACCGGCCGGGTCAATTGATTCGCAACACGTTTGGAGCAACTCTCGGCGGCCCGATCAAGAAGGATAAGATTTTCTTCTTTTTGAATTATGAAGGACAGAAAACGCAAGAGAATCAGCAACAGAACCTGACTGTGCCAACGGCTGCCTTCAAGGCAGGTGGCGTCAGCTACAA
This sequence comes from Acidobacteriota bacterium, assembly GCA_003225615.1. Lineage (GTDB taxonomy): Bacteria > Acidobacteriota > Terriglobia > Terriglobales > Acidobacteriaceae > QIAS01. Next base: position 4,527 of record QIAS01000346.1, read on the forward strand.
CTGCACCGGCGACCCGAAATGTCCGAGCAGCGGGATTCAAACACTCACACCGGCGCAGATTGCCAGCATGGACCCGATTTGCACGAGCTCTTGCCCCTGGGGCCGTGGCGACGACCCGAACTCCCTGGCTACGCTCAATGCGTTCCCGAACCCCAATAGTCCAGGAGGAGACGGGTTGAATACTGGCGGTTTTACCTGGTCCGCTCCGGATCCTGCCAGGCTCAATACGTACATCGCCAAGGTGGATTCTCAGTTGAGCCCGAGCCAGCGACTGTTCATGCGCGGGAATCTGCAAGGCGACAGAAGTTCTCTGGCCCCCCAGTTCCCGGGAAATCCTCCAAACGCGTCGATCGTGAGCACCTCCAAGGGATTTGCCGCAGGACACACGTGGACGATCAGGGCCAACCTGATTAATAACTTTCGTTACGGCTATGTTCGTCAAGCTTTAAACAACGTCGGCGCGGGAAATAGTTCCTTCTCAGATTTTGTGGGAATCAGCGCGCTGACTGCGGAAAACACCACCACGCTGCTGAATGTGCCCGTGCACAACTTCGTGGATGACTTCACCTGGGTCAAGGGTAAACACACGCTGCAGTTTGGTGCGAATTATCGATTGATCCACAACAATGCATCATCCAATAACGTGTCATTCAGTTCGGCGTCGAGCGGCGGCGCGAATATCAGTCAAGCCGCGATTGCGGGAACCGGCCAAAGCTTTGATCCCGCGGCATTCGGCTTCCCCGCGGTCTCCGGCGACTTTTCCACCAGCTACGACAATGCCATCACTGCGATCGCGGGTCTGCTAAGCACTATCAATGTGCATAACAACTACAGAGTGGCGAGCGCAACTACAGCCACGCTATTGCCGACGGGATCGGCGATTGCGCGCAACTTCAAGGCTAACGAATTCGAGTGGTATGTGCAGGACTCATGGCGCGTCAGGCCGAATCTGACGGTTACGATCGGTCTGCGGCACACACTGTTGCAGACCCCGTATGAAGTGAATGGCCAGCAGGTGGCGCCAACGATTGACCTGCACCAATGGTTTATTAATCGCGCAATTGCGGCGGCGCAGGGCACGGGCAATCAACCGGAATTTGCCTTTGCGCCGTCAGGCCAGAGCCGTGGCGGCGCGCCGTACTGGAGTATGAACAAATTGAACTTTGCGCCGCGGCTGGCGGTTGCCTACTCTCCGGATTCCAAGACCTCGATTCGAGCTGGATGGGGCATCTATTACGATCATTTTGGGGAAGGGATTGTTGACGGCTTCAGCCAGTTCGGGTCATTCGGGTTGACCAGCACACAGGCAGCTCCGTCGAACATTTTCACCCCCGACGATGTGCCTCGATACACCGCTCGAACCAGTGTACCGGCATTGCCGGGGGGTGCGCCTCCGTCGACGGTTTCGTATCCAGCGTTTCCACCTGACGATCCGAATACTACGGGATTCACATTTAACTCGAATGGAATCGACGGGCGGATCAAGACGCCGTATTCGATCGCTACGGACTTATCGGTCCAACGATTGATTGGCAAAGGGTGGACATTCGAGGCGGCCTACGTGGGACGGTTTGGGCGACACCTGCTTCAGCAGCGCGATCTGGCCGCGGCTACCGACCTTGTCGATCCGAAATCGGGAATGGATTACTACGCTGCCGCGCGAGCGATGTCCCGGTTCGCGCTCGCAAACGGTGAAGACAGCAACGCGGTGATCCCCCCATTCCTTACTTTGAAAATCTATTTCCTACCGCAGCAGCGGGAGGATTCAGCGCAACCCAGAATATTTACACCGGTTCGGGCGGCAGCAATGCTTGTCCTTCGGGCTTCCGCTGGGCTAACCGGCCGGGAAGAGAAGTTGGCGCGCCGTTCCGGTTGGGGCTAATCGACACCGCTCTTGCCAATGGAGGTGTTTCGCCACATTGTGCGGGTTTGCCGGCGGTGCCGTTCTGGGATCCGCAGTTCTCCTCACTGTTTGCGTGGTCGTCTCTGGGAACCAGCAGCTACAACGCTGGACAATTCATCATGCGTCATCCGATGACTCATGGGTTGCAGGTAGACTTCGGCTACACCTATTCGAAGTCGCTTGATCTCGGGTCCGACACAGAACGAGTGAACTCGCAGGGCACGACCTCGACGATTTCGGCGATTTCTTTAGGCACGAGCACGATCCTCAGCTACAT
>QIAS01000346.1:6719-8382 GCA_003225615.1 Acidobacteriota bacterium
AGATTTTGATCTGCGGCATGTGATCGCCTTTAACTGGGTATACGAGTTGCCTTTCGGAAAAGGCAAAAGCTTTTCCGGACAGGCAGGAAGTCTGCTGGATGCCGTGATTGGCGGCTGGCAGATTTCCGGGTTGAATCGGTGGAGCAGCGCGTTTCCGTTCAGCGTGATTGACACACGGGGCTTCACACAGAATTTCCTCTTCAACAGTAACATGGTGCAAACCGCGCCGATCAAGGCGGGGTTATATATCGTGAATGGAGCCCCCATGGCATTCCCGGATCCGAGCGCCGTAGTGGCGGGCGTACAGATAACGCCAGATGTGCCCGCTACGCTGACGCCGATGAGGTTTGCTTATCCGGGAGAGGCTGGGAGCCGAAACAACTTCCGCGGGCAAGGTTATTTTGGGATTGACATGGGTTTAGCGAAGCGTTGGAAGATCCGCGAAAATATGGACCTGAAGTTTTCATGGGAGGTCTTTAACGTGACGAACTCGGTGCGGTTCGACACGAATACGAATACCTCGCTGGACAACGGCTCGGATGACGGCTCGTTGGGACTTTACCGGAGAACTCTGACTGTTCCGCGAGTGCAGCAATTCGCTTTGAGATTCAGTTTCTAGATTTAAATGAAACTTCCGAGCGGCTTTCTTCTCGCGCTTTGCTTGTTAATATCCGCTTCCGCGCAAACACCGGACTGGTGCAAGGGCCAGCCTCGACCTGCTTACAACAATCTTGAACGGGTGAAGATTCCAGACCAATGGTTCGAGGTGTACAAAATTCGTCCGGGGATTTTCGCCATTTATGAGCCGCATCAGTTTGAAGAAGTGATCTCTTATCTCGTCATCGGTACTCAGAAAGCAGTCTTGTTCGACACGGGAATGGGAATAGGAAATATAAAAGCCGTAGTTGAAGGGCTGACCAAACTGCCGATCAGTGTGCTTAATTCTCATACCCACAACGACCATGTCGGAGATAATTGGCGCTTCCATGACGTGTACGGCATGCAAACCGATTTCACTCGCAGGAATGCAAGAGGGTCAACCGCCGACGCGCAGGCCGAGCTGGCGCCAGGGCAAATCTGCGGAACTCTGCCAACTGGCTTTGACCCCAAGTCGTACAAAACCACGTCTTTCCATATCTCTCACTGGCTGCACGACCGCGAACGGATCAATTTAGGAGGCCGAACGCTGAAGGTTATAGCGGTGCCGGGACATACTCCAGATTCCATCGCCTTGTTCGATGAGCGGAATGGCTTGCTATTTACGGGGGACACATTCTACCCGGGCCCGATCTATCTTTATCGACCCGAGACCGATTTAGACGCTTATGTCTCATCCATGAAGAGACTGGCTGCTCTCGCCCCTGGCCTTCAACTACTTCTGCCAGCACACAATGTTCCCGTCGCTGACCCCGGGTATCTTCCGCGTGTATTGCACGCGATTCAGCGGGTACGCCAGGGTAAGGCAAACTCGGCGCCGAACGATGGAAAGCAGGAGTATATGTTCGAGGGCTTCTCGTTCCTCCTATCCAAATGAGGGGTTGCGTTTCTGAGGCGTGGACGTCGCCGGCGGTCTGCCTGCCTCCGTAGTCTGAATGTCTCCTTTTTCCACCCGTGTTAGGACGTGGATTCTCACAGCAAACTTTCCGCCAGTTGGGAATCCGAT
>QIAS01000136.1:0-1072 GCA_003225615.1 Acidobacteriota bacterium
TTAACACGTATGGATTGATGGACGCGTCGCTGCCCTTTGGCGGATACAAGAGTTCCGGATTCGGCCGCGAATTGGGGATGCACGCCATTGAGCACTACACGGAGTTGAAGACGGTTTGGTTGAACATGGGTTAAGAAGGCGCTTTTAGCTCGTTGCTTTTGGCTCTTGGCTCCTCCGATTCTGAGCTACGAGCAACAGCTAAAAGCCAATGGCTAAGAGCTAATAGCAATTTAGAAACAGGATCAGAATTTTATGCCAGGAAAAGTTGCAAAAATCGGGACGTTCAGCGACTGGATCGGTCTGTTCGACGAATGGCGCAAGGAAATTGGCGTCAACCGCGACGAGATTGCCAGCTTTAAATTCGACACGCTTTACGGCAACATCGAAACGGAAGAGATCCAGTTTGGCGCGTTTAAAGGGCGCCGCAAATGGGAGAACCTTCGTCAGATACCCACGCAGCAAATGCGCGACGCCCTGCTCAATATGATTGTTTACCAGGGCGACACGGAATTCGCCAGCGTCGAGCAGCAACGCCATCTCTTTGAAACCGCGCCCACCGACTGGGACCGCCGTGCCATCACCCGCGTCATGATCGAAGAGATGCGTCATGGCTGGCAAATGTGCGCGTTGCTGATGGACCACTTCGGCTATTCGGGCAAAGTCGAAGCGCAAAAGATGCTCGAGCGTCGGGCTTTCGAGAACAAGCGCCTGCTGGGCGCTTTCAATGTGGATGTCGACAACTGGATGGATTTTTTCACCTATACGGATTTCGTCGATCGTGATGGCAAGTTCCAGTTGCAAATGCTCAAATACTCGGCCTTCGCTCCGCTGGGGCGCTCGATGTCATATATGTTGCGCGAAGAAGCGTTCCACATGGGTACCGGCAACGACGGATTGCGGCGCATTGTGGAAGCGGGACGCATTCCAGGATGGCTGATTCAGAAATATCTCAACAAATGGATTTCCAGTTCCTACGATTTATTTGGCACCGACAACTCATCTTCGGCGCACTGGGCTTATGTCTGGGGTATCAAGGGCCGCTACGACGAACCAAAGAATCTGCAAGACGCCA
>QIAS01000136.1:1084-12161 GCA_003225615.1 Acidobacteriota bacterium
CTATCGCGATGAGGTTGCCGGGTTGATTGAACGCTTCAACACCGTGTTGAAGCCGGGACAGCCCAAGCTCTATGCGCCGCACATCAAGTTCAACCGCAATATCGGGCGCTGGGCGGGACAGAAATTCCACTCGCAAACTGGCGAGCCGCTCGACGACAAGGTCTGGGAGCAGCATCTGCAGGAATACATGCCGTCGGTAGAAGATAAGAAGCTGCTGTTGGAGATCATTGCCAACGAAAAGAAATGGATTGCTCCCAAGGAAGGGGCGCGCGATCCATTTGAAACCATTGCGGAGCCGAGAAAGTCGGCCATCAACTTGTAGCTGTACCCCTCGCGGCAAGGATGGCCGAGGCGGCCGTCTCCACATGGTTCGTGGGACGTGCAGTTCTGCGCGTGTGAAGCATGGATTCAATGCCATGGCGACGCAGTCAATCACGAAGTACTCCCGTTTGGCGGTGGAAATCCAGCCGCCGGTAGCACGAATCACGTTCCAGAATCCGCCGCTCAATGTCATTGATATTCCGATGATGCGTGAACTGCAGCAGAGTTTCGCGGAACTGGATGCACGGCAGGAGATATCCACCGTGGTCCTCGAAGGTTCCGAGCACGCCTTCTCGGCTGGTGTGGATGTCAAGGCACACACCCTGGACAAGGTGGGGGAGATGCTGCACGAGTTTCACACGGTGATTCGTGCGCTGGTGAATACTCGCAAAATCACAATCTGCGCCGTCAAGGGAGCTTGCCTGGGCGGGGGAGCCGAAATGGCGTTGGTATGTGACATGGTGTACACCGCGCGCGATGCCGCTTGGGGATTTCCGGAAATTAAACTCGGCTGCTACCCTCCGGTGGCGGCAGTGGCGCTGCCGGCCGTGGTTGGCCAGAAGCGTGCGGAGGAGTTGATTCTCACCGGGCGCCAGATCACCGGTGACGAGGCGGTGGCCATCGGATTGGCGAACAAGTCTGCTGTCGCCGAAGAACTGAATCTGCTGGTGGACGATACTCTTCGAGAACTCCGGAATTTAAGTCCTGCAGCCCTGGCTCTCGCCAAGAAAGCGGTTTACGCCTGGGACGCTATTCACTTTGACAAGGGCCTTGCCCGCGCAGAGAAGATTTATCTGGAAGACTTGATGCGCACCCCGGACGCGCAGGAAGGCATCAACGCATTTCTGGAAAAACGGGAGCCAAATTGGAAGAGGGAGTAGCACCCGCCGCGAAAACGCCGCGTCCCAAACCGGCCCACTTGATGTGTGGGTTGCCGTTCTGGGGATTTGCTGCTTTCCTGGGATGCGCGTATTTGTCCTACCTTTCTGCGGTTCACGTGCGGCGCGCGGAGTTCGACTGGCCACACGATGCCTGGTCCATCGCAGGCTACGGGATTTGGATATTGCTGATGGCCGGACTCATGAACGAAACCCACTGCAGGCGTGAGCGCATCCTGTTTGCTCTGGTGCTCGTGAACTTTCTTTTTGGTTTTGTTCTGGCGGTGTGGAGCAATGCTCCGGAACGCGTCGTGCGGCAGATGCGGTTCGCTTCGGCGGGCCTTTGGGGAGCGGCCGCTCTCGCGAGTTTGGTGGTGACGTTTTCGCCAGGGAAAAAGCCGACATCCGGGAAGGTTGATTAGAACAAAACTTCGGCTTGGTTCTGGCCTGGAGCCAAAAGCCAAGAAAAAGCCAAGAGCGAAAAGCTCACAATGAAGAAAGAACTCGTCGAACTCAGAGTTAACGACCGCTCCCACGAGGTCGCCATAGAACCCAGCAAGCTGCTGCTTGACGCCTTGCGTCAGGATCTGCAGCTGACTGGATCGAAGCGGGGTTGCGATGATTCTTCATGCGGAGCTTGCACTGTGCTGGTGGACGGCATCCCCATGCTTTCCTGCACACTGGTGGCGGCAAGTTGCGAGGGACAGGAGATCACCACAGTTGAAGGCGTGAGCGAGCATGGCAGTCTGGCGGCGATACAGAAAGCTTATGGCGACTGGGGTGCGGCGCAGTGTGGATATTGCACTCCGGGATTCATGATGACCGTAAAAGCCTTGCTAGCCGCTAATCCCGATCCTACGGCCGAAGAAATTCGCGGGGCGCTCAGCGGAAACTTGTGTCGTTGTACTGGGTACAGCCAGATGTACGAAGCCATTAAAGACGCGATTGAAGCGGAGCGCAAAGCAAGTACCGAGTACCAGGTAGCGAGTACCGAGAAAAGATGAGTGACTTCAGCATCATCGGGAAACGTACCGCGATGGTTGATGCCGCGGGTAAGACCACCGGCGCGGGCAAATACACGGATGATCTAACCTTGCCGGGCATGCTGATCGGTAAGATTCTCCATTCGCCGTTTCCCCACGCGCGGATCAAGCGCATTGATAGCAGTCGTGCTCGTGCTCTCGAAGGCGTCGTGGCAATCGTCACGGGCAAAGACGCTCCTAATCCTTATGGCATTCTCCCCGTTGGTCACGATGAGCACGCGCTCGCCTTGGACAAAGTTCGTTATGTGGGAGACAACGTGGCTTGCGTCGCCGCAATTTCGGAGGCCATCGCGGAAAATGCCCTCGAATTAATTGATGTCGAGTACGAGGTTCTCCCCGCCTACTTTGATCCTGAAGAGTCGATGAAGGCGGAGACGGATCTCATTCACGAAAACAAACTACATAACATCGAGAAAGATTATCACCACGTGTTCGGGGATCCGGAGAAAGCTTTTGGTGAAGCCGATTACGTTGCCGAAGGCCGTTTCATCGCGAACGAAGTTACCCACGCCGCCATGGAGCCGCATTCTACCCTGGCGGCCTTTGAGATCGATTCGCATACCGGGAAACCCGGCCGTCTGACCGTTTGGTCATCCACGCAAGTGCCTTACTACCTGCAGCACAAGCTGTCGCTGGTGCTGGATATGCCGATGGCGCAGATTCGAGTCATCAAACCATTAGTCGGGGGAGGATTCGGCGGCAAGAGCGAAGTGATTCCGCTGGAGATTATTGCGGCAATTGCGGCGCGTGCGGCGAAAGCGCCGGTCAAGATTACATATACGCGGGAAGAAGTTTTCTGGGCGCATCGCGGCCGCCCGCGCAGCATTATTGATCTGAAAACCGCCGTAAAGAAGGACGGTGCGATCACCGCAGTCAAGGCGCGAGTGGTGCAGGATGGGGGCGCCTACTGCTCCTACGGTGTGGTGACCATTCTGTATTCCGGCGCACTACTGGGCGCGCTCTACGACATTCCTAATATCCAGTACGACGGCTACCGGGTGTTGACCAACAAACCTGCTTGCGGCGCCATGCGCGGCCACGGGACAGTCAACGTGCGCTTTGCCTTCGAGTCGCAATTAGATGAAATCGCTGCCAGGCTGAACCTTGATCCCGCCGAGATTCGCCGGCGCAACCTGCTCAAGCCGCCCTGCGTCACCATCAACGGTCTGCGCGTGCAGAGTTACGGTTTGCCGGAGTGCATTCAGCAAGTCGTCGAGCGCTCGCGTTGGAAGCAGCGCAAGGGGCAGTTGGGGAAGGCAAGCGGCCTGGGAATTGCCTGCAGCCATTATGTGAGTGGAGCGGCCAACTCCATCATCCGGTCTGACATGCCGCATTCGACTGTGAACATCAAGATTGATCGCGACGGCGGTGTGGTGGTTTACACGGGAGCGTCGGAAATCGGCCAGGGGTCCGACACAATGACAGCGCAGATTGCCGCCGAGACGCTCGGTTGTTCGCTGGGGCGAGTGAAGGTAGTGGCGGCAGATACGGATTTGACACCGATCGACATTGGATCTTATTCGAGTCGCGTCACATTCATGGCGGGCAATGCCACATTGCGAGCGGCGGAACAAGTGAAGAAGCAGATTGCCTCCGCCGCGGCGCGAAAGATGAACTGCGCTCCGGAAGACGTGGTGTTTCGTGAGGACAAAGTATTTCGCAAGGGAGACACACAGGGCCAAAGTCCCACACCTTTAGAACCCACACAGGCTGCGGTCTCGGTCAGTGGGCGAGTGGAGGGCCAAATACTTCGCGGTTCGCTCCAGCAGAAGCGGAAGGAGGAAGGCCAGAAATACTTCTTGACCTTCGAAGAGGCGGTGGTCGCGGCCATTGATTTCCATGGCGCCCTTACCGGTACCGGGTCCTATGCTCCGCCTCCGGAAGCGCGTGGCGGCAAGCACAAAGGCGCCGGGGTCGGACCATCTCCGGCATATTCGTATTCTGCGCAGGTGGCCGAGGTCAGCGTGGATGAAGACACCGGGGAAGTGACGGTACACAAAGTATGGGCAGCTCACGATTGCGGCCGAGCACTGAATCCTGTTTCTGTCGAAGGACAAATCATCGGCTCGGTCTGGATGGGAATGGGGCAGGCATTGGAAGAAGAGATGGTGTGGAAAGACGGGATGCTGATGAATCCCGGACTGCTCGAATATCGCAGCCCTTCGTCCACCGAGTCTCCGGAAGTCGAGCCGATTATTGTGGAGAGCGTGGATCCGGAAGGGCCGTTCGGTGCAAAGGAGTGCAGCGAAGGTTCTTTGGCCGCGACCATACCTGCCATTGCCAATGCCATTTACGATGCGGTTGGAATCCGGCTACACGAGTCCCCATTCACTCCGGAGCGGGTTCTGGCGGCGTTGCGCGCGCGCAAGGGTGCCAAGCCGATCAACCTGACTGAAGGAGTCGATCCCACAGCTCCCAGGCGCTTCCGCGAGCATGGTGGCGCACTTTGGTTTCGTGGCAAGGGCCCGGAGCGGCATCCGCTCGATCCGGCGCGAAGGGAAGCAGCGGACGCCGGAGGTGATGATTGAGCCTCCCGGAATTCAGGCTGCTCCGGCCCAGTACGGTGGAAGAGGCGGTGCGCTATCTTTCACAGCATGCCGGCAACATTCGCGTGCTTGCGGGCGGCACCGATCTGATTCCATCCATGCGGCAGAGGCTGTTTGAGCCGGAATACGTACTCGACATCCGGCACATCGGGGAACTGAAAGGCATCCGGCAAGGAGCAGAAGTAGAAATCGGCGCTCTGACTTCGCTTACGGTCATTGAGCATTCCGAATTCCTGCGGCGGCATTATCCGGTCCTGGCGGAAGCGGCCTCTACGGTTGCTTCCCCACTGCTGCGCAATATGGGAACGATTGGCGGCAACATCTGTCTGGTGACCTGGCGCAAGGGCTGCGGTTTCTGCATCAAGAAAGATGGCGATCTTTGCCACGTAGCTCCCGGTGGGAGCAAGTGCTGGGCGGTGTTCTCCGGAGATACCCCTCCGGCGCTGTTGTGCCTTGACGCTCACATCGAAATTGCCAGTTCCGCGGGACTACGGCGCATCCCGTTGCGTGAGTTTTATACGGGGATTGGTGATTCGTATCGCAGGCTGGAAGCGAACGAGCTTGTGACCCGAATATTTTTGCCGGCAGCGTCGGCAGACTATCGCGGCATATACCGCAAGCTGCGCATTCGTGGCTCGATTGATTATCCCCTGGCTGGTGTGGCTGTGGTATTGAAGCGCTCCAACGGCCATGTGAAGGATGCCCGTTTGGCGATAACCGCCGTCAACCCTGCGCCCATGCTTATTAAGGCCGCACCGCAGATGCTGGAAGGCAAAGCGGTGGACACGAACCTGGCAGAAGCGGTGGGTGATCTGGCGGCGAAGACGGCCAAACCGTTGACCACTTCGGCGCTCACGCCTGAATATCGGCGGGAGATGATTCGCGTGTTCACCAAACGGGCCGTGCTGGCAGCGGCAAATAATTGAGTTGGCGGGTTTTCAGCCGTCCCTGCGGGACTTGTTTCTGTTCGACGTTCTACCCAGCACTGACGTGGTGGGCGATTATCGGTCGCCGCGTCGGGGCAAGCCGGATTGTCGATCGCCAAAGTGCAAACTGCACCCGAGAACTTCTTGATCACTGACTGCCACATTCACATCCAGCCCATGGAGATGTTTAAGCCGCATGCGCTGGAGTTGATGAAAAGGAAGCGGGCGAACTTTGAGGAGATCGCAGAGTTCTGCCGCTCGCCGAAAGCCTTTCTGAAGCATCTGGACACGGCTGGCGTGGAGCGGGCAGTGCTTATCAACTATGTGGCTCCCGAGGTGATCGGGTTCACTTCCGGCGTGAACCAGTTCATCGCGGATTACACTAAAGAAAATCCGCGGCGACTGATATCGTGCGGCAGCTTGCATCCGCGGCATACGTCCAATGTGCTTGCCGATGTCGAGCAATTACTGCGGCTGGGCATACGGATGATCAAGATTCACCCACCCCACCAGTTGCTTTATCCCAATGATTACCAGCGCGGGGTGAAAGAGCTGGAAATCATTTATCGGGCAGCGGAAGCCAATAGCATTCCCGTGATGTTCCATACCGGCACATCGATTTTCCCCGGAGCGCGCAACAAATACGGTGATCCCATCTACATCGACGACGTGGCGGTGGATTTCCCCAAGCTGAAGATTCTGCTGGCGCATGGTGGACGTCCATTATGGATGCATACTGCATTCTTTCTGGTAAGGAGGCATCCTCACGTCTATCTTGATATCAGTGGCATCCCTCCCAAGACTCTGCTGAAGTATTTCCCTCGCCTCGAAGAGATCGCGAATAAAACGCTGTTTGGGACCGATTGGCCCGGCCCAGGAGTGCCGGATATTAAGAAGAATCTCGACGATTTTCGCGGGTTGCCTCTTGGTCTCGATGTGCGTCAGCAAATTCTTTCGAAAACAGCGTTGGATATCTGGCCGGACTGAGAGATTTTTACCCGGTATTCGCCCCGCCTAAAGCATCCTAGCTAACCAAAAAAGATGTGACACTAAATTTACAGCATTGTGACAATTGGCTTAGTTCCCGGGCCTATCTTCCTCCTCATCTATACAAGTCGGATTGTGGGTGAACCTCAGTACGGGACTCCGACGCGTTTTTAGGTTCTGCGTACCTTTCAATTCAGCGATGTTTGGGGCACTCACGGTCCACAGAGGAGAAGATATGTTCAAGACGCAACTACGGAAGTCATTAGGCGTGTTGCTGGTCGCTCTGTTCGTGTCCGGTTGCGCTCTGGCGCAATACGGCGGTGGCGGCATGGGAGGGACAACCAGCGGTGGTACATATACGCCCGGTTCGAAGAGCTACGGACACGGAGCCGCGATCGGCGCTGCGGTGGGAGGGGGAGCCGGAGCGGCGCTCCTGTTCTTCACGCTGCACCATCGTCGGCAAGTTGTGGGGTGCGTTACGCCGGACGGGAAGAGCCTCACCACGGATGATGGTAAACACGCTTACCAACTTGCGGGCAACCAGGTGACCGGTGGGGAACGCGTATCGGTGGTGGGAAAGAAGAGTAAGAACGAGCTCGGGGCGGACCAGTTGGAGGTGAAATCCGTAAAGAAGGACTACGGACAATGTCAACAGCAGGCCGGATTAGTTGAGCCAAAGCACTAACACAGGACGGCTTTCTTCCGCCTCGAAATCGCAGATTGACGGCGTGGAATCCCGTGCGGCTGCAAACCATTGCCCGACCGTGTACGTCCCAATAGGTGAGATCCTCAAGACGCCGGTGTCCTCGCTTTCACGGGCAGTTGTCCATCCGGCACCGGGGGAGTCTCACCTGCCGCTAATCCCTGATTCGCATCCTGCAAAAATCGGTTTCACCCGAATCAACAAAGCAGGCAAGCCTTCGTCCTCGTTATCCAAGAACGACGTGGCACTCGTTATTTTCTACAGCCAGGAGGATATTTAAGGAATCACTTGGCAGGCAGGAAGAACGTTTCGCGGCGGAGTAAGGCTTGCAGCCCGCTGACTACTTTGCTGGTCTCACTTTTATGGATAGCGCCGCGAACTCCGGCGCGACGGGCTTCTTCGACCAGCTGCCGCGACATGTACATGGTCAACATGAGAATGGGAGGATGGTGAGCGAGCTTGGTAATTTCGCGGGAGGCTTCCAGGCCGTTCATGTTAGGCATCAGGAAGTCCATGACAATGAGGTCAGGACTCAGCTCCCTGGTCTTTTCGACCGCCTCACGGCCGTCGATGGCTTCACCGACCACTTGCCATTCCGGAGATTCCTCCAGTAAACGGCGCAAGCCGCGCCGCACCGCCGCGTGGTCATCCACGATCAGAATCCTGGAAGCCATAGCAACTCACGTCTTATACAACTCAAAGCAGTGTACAACGAACTGGCACGATCGGGCTAGCGCTGTCACGAATTGGGCAGAGCGCAGCAGGTTATTTCATCCGCCAGTGCCGCAACCTTACCTCCCGGAGGCACGAGCCCTTTTTGCCCGGGCAAAGGGCTCAAGGGATTTCTGGATCAGGAAATCCATCCGGTTCTCGAACTCCTTAAGGTCAGCAACCAGGCCCGACAATTCCATTACCACCAGGGTCTTCTCGATCAGATCGAAGAGAGTTTGTTTAAGCAGGTGAAAATCGAGGACGATCAGTGAGACCGTGTAACCCTGATTCTTGCGGTGACGTCCGTACTCTAGCGCGAGGCGCTGGGCGTGCGCACTCCAATCAGCATCTTCCACGTCAAGCTGCTCCAGGAGGCTAGCCAGGACTCTAGCAAAGTGATCAGAGCGTTGTTCTTCAGACAGAATGGCCGACAGTTTCGCATGCCTCTTCATCGCTTGCACAGTCCGGCTGGTTACCACGGGACCGCTTTCCTTCAAAACTGTGGCGAGCCGCTTAACCGATGCCAGTGATCTGGGACTGCGGTTTTCCAGGTTTTTACGGATGGTTCCGATAACCAGATCCAAATCCGCCGGCTTCACCAGGTAATCGTCCACCTGGTTGCGGATTGCAAGCAGAGCGGTCTCCAGGGCAGGGTACCCGGTCAAAATAAGATTGATGCTGTCCGGTTGCAGGTGGCGCATTGCGCTGACCACCAGGAAACCGTCGCCTTCCTCCGAAATATTCAAGTCGCAGAGGAGAACATCAAATGTGTGGGAATTAATTTCAAAAAGCGCGTCGGGTACGGTAGCGGCAACACGCACCTCAAAACCATTGTTTTCGAGAACCGGTGGAAGCGTGAGCCGAATGCTTTCTTCGTCGTCCACAAAGAGGATCCGATTACCGTTGTTTTGCCGGGCCACCCTCTCCCTCCCGCGCTCCTACTCTCCGCCGCACAGATGTCAGATGTGCTTGTAAATTACTTCACGCTATGCAGCCGCACTTTTTCGGTTCTTTGAATTCTATCTTGCATCAGCGCATTTGCATAGAAGGTGACTGGCAGCAACGTTTTTCCGTGGCGGGAAGCTTATCCGCCGCAGGTCTTACTTGATCGCTACTTCCATCACCACCATCTAAGTTGCTGATTTTGAACTACTGGGTCACCCCGGCGGGGGCAGGCGACCCGGTGCGATCTCGCGCACTGGCAGCTGTTTTCCCTTTGGTTCCCAGTAGCTCGTCGGCTAACCCGCTGGCATCGTAAATATTGCGCAGAGACTCCTGAATGCCTCGCGAATCCACGTGAATCGCGCGCGCTACATTGTCGGTGTACACAAAATTCCAGGCAAGCGATTGGATATTGCCGTCGAAGACGATGCCTACTACCTCGCCTTCTTTGTTTACGGTGGGACTGCCAGAATTGCCGCCAATGATGTCGACGGTGGTCACGAAATTCAGCGGCGCCTTGGGATCCAGCTTTGACTTGGCCTTTATCCAGGTGTCCGCCAATTGGTACGGCGGCTGATTGTTGTGCTCCGTGGCATGCTGGAATGCGCCCCCGATAGTAGTGAAATAGGGGATTGGCTTGCCGTTCTCCATGTAGCCTTTGACGGCGCCGTAGCTCAGGCGGAGCGTGAAACCTGCATCTGGAGGTTGGGTGAAACCAGTGCGCGCAAAACGTGCTTTGGCAATGGCAGCGCCATTGCGGCGCTCAACAGCGTCAACCTGATCGTCGAAGTCTTTGCGCAGGCGGCGGGCATCGGGGTCGATGGCGCGCATGACCACAATCAAGGGATCGGTGCTGGCCTGCACAGCGGCAACTCCGCCTTCATAGAGCTGTTTGCGAACCGCTACGCCATCCAGCTTTGTGCCCTCAATGAAATCTTTCGCAGCCTGTTCGGGAGTCTTGCCATTCAAGATTTTTTTCACGTCGGGATGGTCTTTGCCGAGCACTTCCTGCATGAGCTTCAGGGAAGCAGTCAATTCCGCCGTTTCGAGCGATTTATAGATTGGAGCAGTCGAGAACAAGCCCTGTTCCACTGACGGCAGTGCGGAGTCGCGATACTCGCGCAGGCGCTCGGCATTGGGCTTGGTTTTTTCTTCCGTAACGCGCACTAAGGTTCGCGCGAAGCGAGCCAGTTCAGAGTTGAATCCCCGCATGCGCTGGAAAGAACTCTGGGTGTTGTGTTCCAGGTAGGTCAGCGGCTTGTAGATTTCTTTTTCCACCTCAACGGCGTTGGTAATTTCCTGCCAGGGATCGGGAGCCCCCGGGTCGCTGGCTTTATATTCGGCGCGGAGCTTTTGCTCATCCGCGGCCTTGGCGGTCCTGAGATCTTTGTCCTGCAAGGCAGCCAGGTAGCCCGTGATGGCCTTGAAGGAGTTTTCGTAGCTCTGAGTGTCCTCAGCCGCAATGCGGGCATTATCGGCAGACTGGCTGCTGAAAGCCTTCAATGCATCCAGGGTGTGCCGGTAGGAATTGAGGCGGGTAGGATAGTCGAGCTCGCGCAAGAGTTCGATCTGGGAGAAAGTCAGCAGGCGGCCGGTCGAGCCGGGGTGGCCGGAAACAAAAATCAGGTCGCCCTCGCGTGCGCCCGTCCGCGACCATCGCAAGTAGTTATCAATGTGCGCCGGCTTACCATTCTCGTATACGCGGAAGAAAGCGATATCCAGGTCATAGCGGGGATAGGTGAAATTGTCGGGATCGCCACCGTAATATGCGGTTTGCTGTTCGGGCGCGAAGACCAGGCGGACGTCCGTATATTTTTTGTATTTGTACAGGTTGAAAACTTCGCCGGAGTAAAGAGTGACGACATCGCAGCGGAGTCCGGTGGACTTGACGCAATCCTGCTCGATCGCGGCCATGGCGGCGCGTTGAGCCTGTGCGGCATCGGCTGCCAACATGTGAGGTCTAACCGCGTCATGCACCTTGGGAGTCACATCGTCAATGGCTACCAGCTGGTTCAGTTCG
>QIAS01000136.1:12201-12708 GCA_003225615.1 Acidobacteriota bacterium
GGTTTTCATGTAGTCACGACCAGCGCTGGAAAGTTGCTGAACGCACTCGGCGCCTACATGATGGTTGGTAAAAGTCAGTCCGTCGGCTGATACGAACGACCCAGAACCGCCATTGTTGAAGCGCACCGAAGAGAGCCGAAGGTGATCCCGCCACTGCTGGCTGGGTGCGAATCCGTACTTGGCCTGAACCTTTTCCGCGGGAAAAGCGTTATACAGCCACATGCCCTCGTCGGCCAAGGCGAGAGAAGCGAGAAAGAGAAGGCAGAACAAACCGAGCAAAAGGAAGACACGTCTCATAAGATCAATAATCTCCTGGGAAAGCGCATACGACGATGGTACGAGAGCTACGGCAAGCTCTTTACTATACGATGTCACAAACGGCTGGAGCAAAGGTGTCGGATGGCAAAGCGGCCATTTTTAGCGTATAAAAGTCAGTTGCCGCACCCGCACTCCGGCCAGTCGTAGGCAGCAACCAACATCACTCAGCCTCGCGAGGGAGCATGTCCG
>QIAS01000137.1 GCA_003225615.1 Acidobacteriota bacterium
CCGGGATGGCGGAACTGGCAGACGCAGCGGACTCAAAATCCGCCGGTACTTAGTACCTTGGGGGTTCAACTCCCCCTCCCGGCACCAGCCTGATTCCCCTGATGGTTTGTGCTTAAGTGAGCACCGGCGACGGTTTTTGGAAGTGTCGTCGCCGGGATTGTTCCGGACTCTTGCCGAAAGGGCTCGGTCGTCATCAAACCAAGCCCCTTTCGTGCGTGCTCAGGTTTAAAATGACAACTTCAAGCCGAACTGCAGTTCGCGAGGATCAAATGCTCCGCTGGCCTGACCAAAATTGCCGTGGTCAATTCGGTTATTGTTCGCAAAATTCGCACCCGGGAGTTTGAAGTTGGTGTGATTAAACATATTGAATGACTCAGCGCGGAACTGCAGAGCCACCCGCTCCGTTATCCGGAAGTTCTTGAACAGAGACATGTCTACGTCAAAGAGCTTCGGACCGACGAACGTGTTCCGGCCGAGGTTCCCGACGCAACCCAGGCAAGGAGAAGTGAAGAAACCGGCGCCGGGCGCGAATGCACTGCCCCAGCCATCCGTCCACTGCTGCTTGCTAGGAGTGAAATTGACAGCGGCGGCATTGGGACGATCGATTCTCTCTCCGTCAAGGTTGTAATCGCCGCCAAGATTTTGACAATTACCGGAGTTGACGTCGGCAGCCGTGCATGGTGTCGTAGGGCTGGAAATCTCGCGCAGCTTGCGTTGACGATGGTCATAGGGCTCCCAATGCGCCCCGGTCTGCACTGACCAGATGCCGTTTAGCTGCCAGCCTCCCGCAACCGCGCCCATCACACCGTGGGCGCCGCGCGCAATGGGCAATTCCCAGACATAGTTCAACACCAGGCGCTGCCGGATGTCGAAGGTGGAATTACCCCGGTCGAGGAAAGGCAAAGTGAAGTCGGTACTGTAACCATCTCCCGCGCCCGCTCCATTTCCGGTGGTCGCACTGTTGTGCCACGCCGATCCATTATCAATGGAGTGGCTGTAGGTATAACTCACATTGAAGGTCAGGCCATGGCTGGCCTGTTTTCGTAGTGACGCTTGCAGTGAGTTGTAATTGGAGTTGTTTACATTGCGCCAATTACGCAATTGACCAAAATTGGGATTCAACGTGCCTAGCGGATTGATGGCGATTGCGGTACCGGGATAATTGCTGGTGTCAGTTTGGCCGCAAATGGTGCGTCCAAAATTGTCCACGGTACAACCACCCAGGGGAAGCCGCCCCCCAGGGATGCGATTGATATCTTCCGCACGGAACAGCTTATGGCCTGCGGTGCCAACGTAGTTCACCTCAGTCACAAGTTTGGCCCCGATCTCATGCTGTACGCCAAGGAAGTAGCTGTAAACGTACGGATCACGAATGCCGCTGGGAAAAATCAGCCCGCTGCGGAATGAGAGATTGGGGTCATTCGGCGCCCAGCCGACGATGTTGCCGGTTGCCTGCACCCCGGTTCCCATCCCCGGGTTGGTCGGAGGGCCGGTGAAAGTAGCCGCAGCACTCGAGGGCGAGCAAGTGCCCAAACTCGCCCCGCATACGGTTGGGCCATAGACAATATCTCCGATTCCACCTGCTATAGCGTTGTTTACCTGGTTGAAGGAATAGAACGGAGCATTCCAGCGGGAGTTCGAAAGCGGGTTGTATAGCGTGCCTTCATAAGACATCCCAAAACCGCCACGTAACGATGTTCTTCCGTTTCCGAAAACATCGTAGGCAAACCCTACACGCGGACCGAAATTGTTGTGATCGCCCTGACCCAGGCTCTTGGCCGCGGTGAATCCTCCGGGACCGCACACTCCCGCCACACCGGCTGCTTTATTGAGTATGTCGCCAGGATTGAACAGGCAGGGTGGGCTGGCATCGTGAACTTGACCCGCACCGGTTTGAAAATTATCGATAAGGTTGGTCCCTGGTCCCAACAGGAAGTTGGTTACCAATCCATTCTCCTCTGTGTGCCGTGTGTACAGGTCGTAGCGCAGGCCCAGATTCACGGTTAGGCGCCGAGTCATTTTCCAATCATCCTGAAAATATGCACCCACTTCGAGGTTGCGCCAGTGCCGCTTGTTGGTCGCCAAGAATGGCGGCTGGCCGCTTATAATTCCGGGATCCACGCCCGCGTTCTCCTGATAAGGCAGATCGGCAGCGAACATCAACTGGTCGTTGAAATAGTACGAGGGACGTCCGACATTGAATTCGCTGTTCTCAATGTTGCGGCGGAAGTCCGCACCCACTTTCATGTTGTGATTGCCATGATTGATCGAGAGCATGTCCGAGTAGCTGTAGACGTGGTCTTTAAAGAATTGCGGATAGCCGTTATAAGAACCAAAACCGGCAGTTCCATCATCGAAAACCGCTTGCGGTACTCCTGGAATGTTCGCCAGGACGGCTGTCTGTTTCAAAGTGTAACCAGCCCGAAACTCATTCAACAGCGTCGGACTGAAGGTGTGGACGAAGCTGACCTGAAAATTCGGATAGAAGTTCCTGGTCGGGCTGAGAAAGCCGCGTGCGGAACTCAAACTTGCGTTGAAGGGACCGAACACATCATTCTGCCGCAGATAATTGAACTGAGCAAAGAAGCGATTGCGATCGCTGGGCGTGTAGTCCAACCGTAACGAGGCCTCGTTTCCGTTGAACAGGTTGTTGATTGTCTGCGATCCGAAATTGATCACGCTGCTTTGCAGGAAGGGAGCATCGCGATTCATGGTCCCGGTCACTGGTCCACCGGGCACGGAACTGCACCCATTGGCTGTCATCGCCGATAGGTCGGTCGAGCTGACTCCCAAAAGCTTTTGGAAGTTTTGTGCGATCTGATTCGCATTGGGCAGGCCGGCAAAGGAATCCGGACAAAGATAAGTAGCGAAATCGGCTCCAAAAATGCCGCTATTTCCCGGAACATAGGTGTTCAGCGTAAAAGCCGTCGTACCGTTCGCGGTGGGCGGGAACGTCGAGTACAAGAGGTTGGCCACGGAGTTAGGCAGGGCTGCCGCCACTGCCGCGCGCCACTCGGGCGTTTCCTGGAGCACTGGCGTGGGTGGCTGCACGGTCTTGAATCGGTCTCCCTGGTAGGAAGCGAAGAAGAACAGCTTGTCCTTGACGATCGGCCCGCCAAGAGTTCCGCCAAACTGGTTGAAGTGCAGTGGAGGCTTCTTCACTCCATTGTGGTTCAGGAAATAGTCGTTCGCGTCGAATACGTCATTGCGATTGAACTCCCAAGCGCTCCCGTGATAGGTGTTGGTACCACCTTTGGTGATCAGGTTGGTAATAGATCCCGCACTGTTGCCGTACTGTGCTGACATGTTCAGCGTGAGCTGTTGAAACTCCTGGATTGAGTCCTCGACTGGAATATTGTTAGGTCCGCCGCTGAGGTCCTTGTTCGACACGCCATTAATGAGGAACCCATTGAAGTTCTGGCGTGTGCCGTTCACGATGGTGGTGGGGCCCGCCTCGGAGGTCTTGCCCTGATCGCCACCCGCACCATTATTAATGGCGCCCGGCGACAGCAACATCAGATCGTAAATATTCCGGCCGTTGAGCGGCAGATTGGCCACCTGGGTGGAAGTGATAGTAGATGCGAGTTTGGAATCTTCGGTGTTCACGGCTGCCACGGCATCGGTGACTTCCACGACCTCGCGCGCCTCGCCCAACGGCATTTTTAGATCGACATGCTCGACATTGCCCGCATACAACGTGACATTCGTGCTGCTCACAGTCTTGAAGCCTGGCGCCTCGGCTGTGATCTTGTAAGTGCCCGGGGGCAGTTCTCTGGCGACGAACAAGCCACTCTGGCTGGTCGAGGTTGTAATGGCGAGATTCGTTGCGGTGTTAGTCACGGTAACCTTGGCATTCGGAATCGCCGCACCAGAGGGGTCTGTAACAACGCCGGTGAACTGGCCGTTCTGGACCTGGGCTGTCAGCAGAACGGGAATGGAACACAAGAGCAAAACAAGGCAAGACGCGCAGAATCGGGCCGAGCGGCTTCGCTGATCCATATAGTTTTCCCCCACACTGCCTTGGCAGGTCTGAATTGAGGAGGGGCCATGCGAGCATTGCGCCATCCTCACCATCGCCTGTTGCAGCAGTCGCTCGGCCAACAGATTTGCAGTCGGGAGATCTGGTACAGATTGAAGCGCGGTAGGGACTGACTCGCGTTGAAGTCTCACGAATCCCCGCGAGTGGGAAGTTCACTCAGAGGCGATTCGGAAAGCAATCTACGGAATGAAGTATGTTCTCCGAAATTGCCGTATGACATTCTGGATTTTCATGACGGGAGAGATTTGCTCGCGATCCATGGTACAAGCCGTCCCATAAACCATGCTTGTCAAGCTCAATGAAAGCGACGCGCCCCGCGTGCTGTCATATATGATCCTGCCGAATAGCTTGCGTACGAAATTGGATTCCGGAATGCAACATGCTCCCGGTATGGGATGGGCACACGCCATATGGGTACAAATTGACAATTCCAGAATACGAACACGTTTTCACGGCATGTTTTCAGATGATCTAATGTTTGATCCTGAA
>QIAS01000138.1:0-1830 GCA_003225615.1 Acidobacteriota bacterium
CAACGCTCGGTAGGACTCCGCCATTTGCGATTGGGGCCGGGATTGCGTCACCAGTTCCACAGCTTCCTTGGAAGAGGCAACGGTCAAGTGCTTTTGGCCCCTGGCGTCGATATGGTTCTTGGATCCTTGCGGGATCATGCCCAGCGAGGGGAGCATGGAGATGATCTGGGCCTGCTCGGGCGTCCTCACCGTGTTATCAAGATTTTCAAGCAGGAAAGCCAGACCTACGCCCGAGGTCAAGCCCAGCACGAGAGCAAAAGCAAGATTCCGCGGCACGTTGGGCTCGGAGGGCGCCATCGGCACCCGGGCAGCGTCAACGATGCGAAAATTGTTCGAGCGAAGGCCCGCAGTCACGCCGGCTTCCTTCAGTTTCTCGAGCAGTCCTTCATAAAGTTGGCGGTTGGTTTCGACGTCGCGCTTCAGCAGGCTGTATTCGATTGAGCTCTCGTTTAGCTTGTTCGCCTCCTGTTTCTGCCTATCGAGCGCGTCGCGCAGCATGCCTTCACGATGGAGCGCGGTCATATATTGGCTGCGGACATGACCGGCCATTTTCTTCATTTCGGCCTGGAGTTCTACATCGATCTCTTTAAGCTGATTATTGAGCTGCGCCACCTTCGGGTAAGAGGGTCCGAACTGAGTGCTCAATTCGGCGGTCTGGATCTTCAACTCAGCCTGCCTGGTGCGCAGGTTATCCAGCAGAGCCGATCCGGAATTCGAACTGCTCCCATTATTGCTCTCGCCGATAGTGGATGTGGAGGCAATCACGTCAGGGTCGCCCGACTGAAGCATCCGGTATACCGACTCCTTTTGCATGCGATCCGATTCCGCCGACGTGAGTTCCTTGTTCAGTTCGTCCAGTTTCGCGGTGGTGATGTTTTGCTTTTCGTCAATTCCCAGAATTTCGTGCTGTTTTTGATACTTCACCAGTTTCTCTTGCGATGTTTCTACTTTCATTTGCAAGTCGACGAGTTGCTTGGAGAGCCAATCGGAGGCTTGCATGGTGGATTCGAATTTGGTCTTGAAATTCTGCTCAACATAGGTACTGGCGAGCGTGTTCACAACCTGCGCGGCAAGATCAGGATTGGGACTGCGGTAATGAATATCAATGATGCGAGTATTGGGAATGAGAGCTACACGCAGGCTGCCTTTGAAGGCTCCCAGAATTGCCGAGGTGCGTGCCGAATCGGCTTGCAGAGTATCCGGAGCCAGGTTCGGAGAGGAATCCGGCGTGCCTCCGAACTCCGGGCGCTTGTCCAGGTTCAACTGCTTGATCACTTGCAACGCGAGCAAATCACTTTGCAGAATTCTGACTTCGGTATCAAGATCGGTGGGATCGTAGTAATCCACAGCCAGTCCGCCGCCGGAGTCTTTGAAGTTAACCAGCCCGGAATCAACTTTATTGACCGCGATCCGACCGCCCGCTTCGTAAATCGGGGTTGTCTTCAGGGTGGCGACCGCGACCAGCGCAAAAATTCCCACCAGGCAGAACAGCACCGTAAACTTGCGCTTGATTAAGACTCGCAAATATTCCCGCAGCGCAGAGTCCTGGGGAGGAAGCGTGGGATAAATGCCGGAAGAAATCTGCCTGGCGAAATCCAGTGGATAGGCTGTCGGAAGCTCGCGGATTATCGGGTTATCGGCAGGAACCGTTGTTCCTGAATCCATTTGTACTCCTCAAACCCGCTTACTTTTTTGGCCGACCAGGGTCACAGCAGGAAAGCACAAAATCTCCACAACACACCGCATCGCCAGGCGAAAAAATTTATTTCGGAACTTTGGTCGGATTCTAGCATCGGCAGGAAAGGGAACTGTCGCTTAATTGTGGGGGTT
>QIAS01000138.1:1962-6867 GCA_003225615.1 Acidobacteriota bacterium
GGAACCGGTTCGTTCGGCAAGAAGTTCGTGGAGATCATGCTGCGGGAGTATCACCCCAAGAAGCTCGTCATTTTTAGCCGCGACGAACTGAAGCAGCACGATATGCGGGCCTCCGGATTCGACCACCCCAGTTTGCGCTACTTTCTTGGAGACGTGCGCGACGTTACGCGCCTGCAGCGTGCGCTTGCAGGTGTGACCGTGGTGGTGCACGCAGCGGCGCTGAAGCAGGTTCCGGCGTGCGAATACAACCCTTTCGAGGCCATCCAAACTAATATCATCGGCGGCAAGAATGTAATTGATGCTGCCATCGACCAGGCTGTACGGCGCATTCTTGCGCTGAGTACCGACAAGGCAGTGAATCCGATAAACATTTATGGCGCAACCAAGCTATGCGCCGAAAAAATGTTTGTGCAGGCGAATGCCTATGCCGGGGGACAGGGCGCCCGTTTTAGTTGCGCGCGCTACGGCAACGTGGTCGGCAGCCGGGGAAGCGTGATTCCAGTCTTTCTCGAGCAGCGCAAGAGGGGCAAGATCACTATTACTGACCCGCGCATGACCCGCTTCTGGCTTCCGCTGGAGCGTGGAGTAAAGTTCGTCATTCAGTGCATCGAGCGCATGCATGGGGGAGAAATTTTCGTTCCCAAACTCCCGAGCATGAAGCTCATAGATGTGGCGGATGCGATTGCGCCGGGTTGCGAGATCGAGTACATCGGGATCCGTCCGGGAGAGAAGTTGCACGAGGTACTCATTTCCGAAGATGAAGCACGCACTACGGTTGAGACGGCAGAGATGTACGTCATCCAGCCTTCGCATCCCTGGTGGGGGATGAACAATTGGGTGGATGCGATTCCGGTTCGCGATGGATTTCGCTACGCCAGTGATACCAATCCGCAGTGGCTGAGTGGGAGTGAGCTCGAAGAACTGCTTGCGCCGGCGGTGCACCTGCCGACGCCTGCTGCCCCGGCTGTGCAAGCGGCCATCGTATAGAAATCTAATGAAGCTGACGTCAGCGACCATCGAAGCGCTTGCCTTGCATGGTGGATCGCCGGTGCGCGCTACGCTTCTGCCCTATGGGCGACAGGCAATTACTGACGCAGATATCCAGGCCGTTGTAGAAGTGCTGCGCTCTGATTGGCTGACGACCGGACCCAAAGTCAGTGAGTTCGAAGAAGCGTTCGCAGAGCGGGTGGGTTCAAAACACGCCGTTAGTTTTAGCTCAGGTACGGCTGCGTTGCACGCCGCCGCCTTCGGGGCTGGCCTCCAATCAGGCGATGAAGCGATCACTACTCCGATGACGTTCTGCGCCACGGCAAACTCAGTTATTTATCAAGGCGCCAAGCCGGTCTTCGCCGATATTTGCCCTGACACGCTGAACATTGATCCGGAGCAAATCGCTGACAACATAAATTCGAGGACCCGGGCGATTCTCGCAGTGGATTACGCGGGGCACCCTGCCGACCTGCAAGCGATTTTACAACTTGCTGAGCAGCACGGATTGATTGTCATTGAAGATGCCTCTCACGCGCTAGGCGCCGAGTATCGCGGACATCGCGTCGGAAGTATTTCTGACTTGACTGTCTTTAGTTTCCATCCGGTCAAGCACCTCACCACGGGGGAAGGCGGAATGGTCACGACGGAGCGCGGGGAGCTGGCCGAGAGGCTTCGCCGTTTTCGCAATCACGGTATCGGCAGTGATGCGCGCCAGCGACAAGCAGCCGGACACTGGCATTACGAAATGGTGCTGCTCGGCTTCAACTACCGGTTGAGTGACATTTCCTGTGCCCTGGGTCTTAGTCAGTTGCACTGCTTGAAAGCGAATCTCGCTCGTCGTCGTGAAATCGCCAGACAATACAGTGCGGTGCTTGATGCTACCCCGGGCGTGATTCCACCCGTAGTTCGAACAGAAGTTAACCCGGCTTGGCACCTTTATCCCGTTCGCCTTGATCTGGAAAAGCTCACGGCGGATCGGGCAGAAATCTTCCACGCGCTTCGAGCGGAAAATATCGGAGTTAATGTGCATTACATTCCGGTTCATCGCCATCCCTTTTATCGTGACCGCTTTGGATACAAAGGTGGAGAGTATCCGGTCGCCGAGAAGGCGTACGAGCAGTTGATCAGCTTGCCTATGTTCCATGGCATGAGCGACCAGGATGTGGAGGACGTCATCCGCGCGCTCCTTAAGGTTTTAGGCCATTTTGTAGAGTAAAGCGAGGGCTTTTCGGCTTTTCAATCGAGGAGACTTGATTGTGAGCTCAACAATACCAGGGCGAACGCCCCAACTAACGGCGTGGCGAGCCGATTTCGGCCGGGCATATACCGATCGAAATCTGGTCACCGCCGAAGAGATGGACTTACTGTGGAAGAAAAACTTTGGCTTTACCCGGACACAGCTCAATCAACGCTTCTTAAGCAGCATACCAAAGGATGCTCGGATTCTTGAAGTGGGATGCAACATCGGGAATCAGCTTTTACTGTTGCAAGAGTTAGGCTACACACAGTTATACGGAATAGAAACACAGAATTACGCGCTGGATCTGGCCAGGACTAGAACCAGCAGCATCAGTTTTGTCCAGAGCTCAGCTTTCGATCTGCCGTTCGAGAATGAATACTTCGACTTGGTCTTTACCTCTGGCGTTCTCATCCATATCTCTCCGCCGGATCTTCCGGGGGCACAGGCAGAAATTCATCGCTGCGCAAAGACGTATATCTGGGGAGCGGAATACTATGCTCCCACTGCTACAGAGGTGAGCTATCGGGGACACCAGGGACTACTTTGGAAGATGGACTACGCGAGAAGTTACTTGAGGGGCTTCAAAGATCTGGAGTTGGTGATCGAACAGCGGTTGCCTTATCTGGACAATGAAAACGTAGATTCGATGTTCTTACTTCGCAAAGTTAGCGGATCAGCGTAGGAATTGATGGCTTCCGAACAGACGCGACCCAGGGCGAAAATCGTTGCCATCATTCAGGCCCGAACCGGGAGCAGCCGGCTTCCCGGCAAGGTGCTCATGGACCTTGGTGGCCGCCCCGTACTGGCAAGAGTCGTATGCCGTCTTCGCCGTTCGGTATTGATTAACGAGTTGCTTGTCGCAACAACTACCGAGTCGGCGGATGATGCGATCGTAGAAGAGTGCAAGCGATGCTCAGTCGCTGTCTTCCGTGGACACGAAAACGATGTACTCGACCGTTATTTTCGGGCGGCAGAATTCTGCAAAGCCGAGATCATCGTTCGGATCACATCAGACTGTCCCATGATTGACCCTGAGGTCACCGACAAAGTAGTTCAGGCTTTCCTCGAACAACGGCCGGATTATGCGAGCAACACACTGCTGAGAAGGTATCCCCGAGGATTGGATACGGAAGTGATCAGTAGGGACGCGCTTGGCTGTGCTTGGCGAGAAGCACGCGAGTTTTATCAACGCTCCCATGTGACACCATTCATTTATCAAAATCCGAATCGTTTTGAACTGCTGTCAGTGTCGCCCGACTCGGACTGGAGTCAGCATCGCTGGACCCTGGATACATGGGAAGATTTGCAGTTTCTTCGCGCTGTTTATGACCGCATGGGTAACCAGGATGAATTTGGCTGGAAGGACGCAGTGCGTTTAACCGAAAGGGAACCGGCGCTACCGGTTATGAACCAGCTCGTTGCGCAGAAGGCGTTACACGAAGGATGATGCCATCCCTTAATCTGATCATCCGCACTGACGCGAACGTTGCCATTGGTACCGGCCATGTCATGCGGTGCCTTGCATTGGCCCAGGCCTGCCAGGATGAAGGAGGCCACGCTGTTTTCGTAATGGCCGACTCGACCCCTGCGGTGGAAGAGCGCCTCCGTTCCGAAGGCTTCGAAATAGTTCGCCTGGAAGCCTCCCCTGGCAGCCCAGCGGACTGCAATCGAACCGTGCAGATTGCAGGAAACAATGCAACGGATTGGGTGGTCATCGATGGTTACCATTTCGGCGCTGAATATCAGCGAATCATCAAGGCGGCGCGACTGAAAGTCCTGGCAATTGATGACAATGGCCACGCGGAACATTATTGCGCCGACATAGTCTTAAACCAGAACTTGCACGCCAGCGAGCTTCTTTATCTGAATCACGAGCCCCACACGAGGCTTTTATTGGGCACCCGATATGCGATGTTGCGCCGGGAATTCAAATCCTGGCGCGCATGGAAACGGGAAATTTCTCCAATTGCACATAAGGTGCTGGTCACGTTGGGTGGCAGTGACCCCGGCAATGTCACGCAAGTAGTAGTCGACGCCCTTTGCAAATTAGAGCGAGACGATGTGATAGCTACTGTGGTGGCGGGCGGGAGCACTCCTCGTCTTAACGTGCTGCAAGCCGCGATTGCGCAAGCCGGAATGGACATTCGGTTTGTCGTAAACGCAACCAAGATGGCCGAACTCCTGGCCGCCACGGACCTGGCTGTCAGCGGCGCAGGTTCCACTTGTTGGGAAATGTGCTTCATGGGTGTGCCCGCGATCATTCTCGACGTGGCTGACAATCAGCAGGAACTGGCTCGAAGGCTCAATGAAGTGGGAGCAGCCATCCATTTGCCGAGGAGCGAAATCACCGCGACAAAACTAGCGGGAGAAATAGCGTCTCTAATCCAATCTCGGGAAGCCAGACAAGACATTTCTCAGAAGGCTCGTGAGCTTGTCGATGGGAAGGGGGGCGACAGAGTTCTGGCCGCGTTGACGGTTGGAATTCGGCTGCGAAGAACGCAGCCGTCGGATTGCCGGTTTCTTTGGGAATGGGCCAATGATCCGGAAGTGCGGTCGATGTCATTTTCAGCCGAACCAATCCCCTGGGGGCGGCACGTGGAATGGTTCACTTCCAAACTGTCAGATCCCTCGGCAATTCTCTATGTTGCAACCGACGAGACGGAACGCCCGGTGGG
>QIAS01000566.1:0-923 GCA_003225615.1 Acidobacteriota bacterium
TTGAGGATGAGTTCCGCCACCCGATCACACGAGAGAATGGTGGACTCGAAATCCGCGCCGCGCTCGAAAATGTGCGAAGCGTCGGTATGGATCCCGTGGCGCTTGGACATCTTGCGAATGGTGACCGGATCCCACCAAGCCGATTCGATAAGGATATTGCGAGTTTTATCCGTGATCATCGTGTCAAAGCCGCCCATCACCCCGGCGAGACCCACCGGCTTGCGCGCGTCGGCCACGACCAGGTCTTCGCTCGTCAGCTTGCGTTCTACGCCGTCGAGGGTCTTCAACGTCTCGCCTGTCTTGGCGCGGCGCACGATGATCCGTCCACCTTCGAGCAGGTCGAGATCGAAGGCATGCGTCGGTTTCCCGATTTCCAGAAGCGTGTAGTTGCTGGCGTCTACCGCGTTGCTGATGGGGCGCGAGCCGAGCAGCGCCAAGCGGTTCGCAATATTGGCGGGCGATGGTTTGATGCTGAGCCCGCGAATGACTCGTGCCGTAAAACGCGGGCAGAGTTCAGGTTCCTGAACCTCGATAGGGAAGTCGGCCGCCGGCTTGGCTTTTGGCAGCTTGGGCTGAATCGGCTTCAATGGAACGTTGTAGATGGCTGAGGCTTCGCGTGCTACGCCGTAATGGTTCATCGCATCGGGACGGTTAGGAGTGATCTCCGCGTCGAAGACCGTCTGGTCGCCGTCGCCTGCAATGCCTTCAACGGCCACGCCGGCGTTCGTGAGGTCCTCGGCAAGTCGCCGGTTGTCGACCTTCAGGTCAACGAATTCGCGGAGCCATTGAGGGGAGAGTTTCATTTGTTTCTGTCTTCCTTCGTGACCTTCGTGTCCTTGGTGGTTAAGAATTGACACCACAACGGGCGCAAAGGAACACGAAGGATACAAACCTCATGCGAATGCCCATCGACTACCAAATTG
>QIAS01000566.1:1001-1527 GCA_003225615.1 Acidobacteriota bacterium
CGAAACCTTCTTTGGGTCATAGCCGTTGTGCCTAGCGAACTCGAAAACGTTGGGATCGACCATGCCGCAGCCCAAAATTTCTATCCAGCCTGTCGTCTTGCAGGGCCGGCACGGTTCGGTGCCGCGCCGCCCGCTTCCTCCACAGATAAAGCAGCTCACCAGCATCTCCGCACTGGGCTCGGTGAAAGGGAAGAACGATGGGCGGAAATGCGTCTTCACACTCGATCCAAACATCATTTTCATCGCGTGGTCGAGCGTGCCCTTCAAGTCGCCGAAAGTAATGTTCATGTCCACAGCCAGGCCTTCGATCTGGTGAAACATGGGTGAGTGGCTGGCGTCGAAGGCGTCGCGCCGGTATACCTTGCCCGGAATCACAATGCGCAGCGGAGGTTTCAGCTTCTCCATGGTGTGAATCTGCACCGGAGACGTGTGCGTGCGCAGCAGCAGCCGTTCGCGCGCGGGCTTTGATTCCTGTCTCGCAACGAACAGCGTGTCCTGCATATCGCGGGAGGGATGGTTGGGCGGA
>QIAS01000566.1:1591-1942 GCA_003225615.1 Acidobacteriota bacterium
AGATGGCGACCATCTCGTTCGAGGTCTTAATGACGGGATGCTCGGCGCCAAGTGGACGGCGGATGCCGGGAAGAGTGATGTCGAGGCGGCCCGAGATCAGCTTTTCCGCCGATGTTCCGGTTTTCGCTCGTTCGAGCGCGGCATCTACTGTTTCTTCGACACGGATTTTGAGCTCATTGACTCGTTGCCCAACCTCGCGCTTCGCCGCTTTCGGCGCGGCTTTGAGCCAGAGATCGTTGACCAGCGTGAGCATGCCATTCTTACGCGCCATCCAGCGATCGCGAAAGGATTTCCAATCGGACTCGCTCGCCACCGCAGCCGCTTCGTCGTCAAGAGCCCGAAGCAAATCGC
>QIAS01000139.1 GCA_003225615.1 Acidobacteriota bacterium
CGACATACCCGCCAGAGTTGCGCTTCGTAAAGACGTGGTGGACGCCATGCTTCCGGAGTCTCGCGACAGTTATCTCTCGTTGCGCAACAAGGCTGGGAAAGATCCGCGCTGGCTTGAACGCCTGCAGAAGGAAATGCAATGGGAGCGCGCCTTTTACAAAGCCGGTGGCAAGCTGCTGGCGGGCAGCGATCCCACGGGCGTGGGTTTCGTCGTGGGCGGTGACCTGGCAGGATACGGTTTTCAGCACGAACTGGAATTGCTGGTCGAGTCCGGGTTCACTCCGCTAGAAGCCTTGCAAATAGGAACTGCCACGAATGCGGAGTTCCTTGGACAAGGCGCTCGTATCGGCAGCATCGCGCCGGGTAAGCAGGCAGACCTCGTGGTTATTCAGCGAGACCCTTCAAAAAACATTAGCGACATCGAGAAGGTCGAGACCGTGTTCAAGGATGGCGTGGGATACGATCCCGAGAAGCTGAAGCAGTCGGTGCGTGGAATGGTTGGCCTGCGCTGACATTCCCCGACAATCGCCGCGACCGTGCTTCAGCTATTGTGGATGAGTAAAAAAGTGCTGGTGGCGAAGAACTGCCTCGACTCCGTGCACGACCTCTCCCACATCGGACTTGGATACCGCGCCGCTGATTCCTGCTTTTTTCGCCTGGTCCATCAATTGGTCGGACAAGTACATGGTATAGAGCAATATCGGAACCTGGGGCGAAGTCTTGGCGATCTCGTGGGCTGCTTCAAGGCCGTTAGCGCGGGGCATTAGAAAATCTATGACGATAACGTCAGGCTGCAGCTCGCGGTTCTTCTGGATCGCATCACGCCCGTCCACTGCCTCTCCGCATACTTCCCACCCGGGATGATGTTCCAAAAGATGACGCAGGCCCATCCTGACCGGGAGGTGGTCGTCGGCAATCAGAATACGAGTAGTCATGATTCCCTCCGGCGGTACGACGAAATGGGAGCGTGGCGGCATTCATTGGGGCGACACCAGAACGTGCCCCAGTAGGCCACCGATTACGGCTGAGGAACGACATCATAGAACGGATGCCAAGCCCCCGGTCACAGCATGGGTAGCGTGACACGAATGGTGACAAAACGGCAATACAGTGATCGCCCTACCGGCTCAATCCGCTGATCCCCCGCGCACGCTGGGAAAGGGCAGATTTCGAGGGAGCAAAAAGTCCAAAAACATAGGGCCCACAGGAAGCAGCTTCGATCGGGGAAGGTGTTTTGGTCCGGAGAATTTTGCTCGCGGAATGTGACATTTGCTAAACCCCACTCCCACATCGGCTTGGAGGAACTGAACGTTCAACAACAAATTGATCTTCAAATCGTGCGCCTCGATTCAGGTACGCGAGTTGCTTTATCTGGGAGTGCGATGAACATTCCGAGTAGTCGGTGAGAAACTCAAGGTTCCCGCCAGCAGAGGTTGCCCTGGCAAGTGAGTAGAGCTGGGTTTCTTTGGTAATCTGCCGCCACTTGGCTGCAGCGTGCGATATTGGGGCCATGCCCGAGTCGTCGGAAGTGCAGATAGACCGCGCAGCCCGCGTCAAACTTGGCGGAGCGGTGCGCGTGTCGCTGCTGCTGGAAGGTCCGCGCTGCGTACGCGCCAGATTGCATGAGCTCTCGGTTTCAGGAGGGCTCTTCTATTTGCGGCATGGTCTAGCCGAAGGAGCGCACCTGGAAATGTCATTTCATCTGGAATCTGGTATCGTTCGCGCTTCTGGCGAGATGCTCCGCGCGCTATGGGCGACCCGTGGCTGCCTGCAAGCCTTCCGTTTTACCCAACTGGATGACCGCGACCGCGAGCGACTTCATGTAGCGGTGCAGGCCCTGCTCGAACCGGAAGTGTGAGTTAAAAGTCTTCCAATTCTTCTACCACTAAGTCCTTTCGTTTTTCTTTGGGGTTATTCTTCGGTTGAACCCGGCTTGCGCACGGTCCGGCGGGGCTTGTGCTCGCAGGTGGCAGTATTGATGCAAGCATCCGGCATCAGTAGCCGTTTCACCGGCACTCCTTCGACGATGTGGGAATCGATAATTTCGTCAACATCCGCCAGCGTCACGCCGCAGTACCAGATTGCATCCGGATAAATCACCAAGTTGGGGCCGTGCTCGCACTGGTCAAGGCAGCCAGATTGGTTGGCGCGCACTTTTCCCTTCAGCCCTCGTTGCAACAATTTTTCTTTGAAGAGCTTTTGTAACCTGGCTTCGCCCGTGGGATCGCAGCAGCCACGCGGATGACCTTCCGGCCGTCGATTGCCGCATATGAAAATGTGCCGTTCGAATTTGGCCACGGAAATAATGTACAGGAGAACGTGGAGCTTTCGCTGGCTGGTTTCCTTTGACTGAAACGTGGCATACCATTACAAAATGAAGCCCGCCGACCTCGTCCGCAAGCCCGCTGCCTGGCCCGATCTGCCGCTGGCGGCCTGGAAACCGACCTGCGAAACTCTCCACATGTGGACGCAAATTGTGGGGAAGGTGCGCCTCGCGTTTGCACCGCCAATGAATCACTGGTGGCAAGTGCCGCTCTACGTCAGCTCACGCGGACTTACCACTTCACCCATTCCTTATAAGAAGGGAATCTTCGAAGTCGAATTCGATTTCCTCACTCACGAATTGGTCATTCAGACCAACGATGGAAGAAATAAAAGGCTGCCCCTCCGGCCCCTTTCAGTGGCTGACCTTTATGCGGAATTCATGGCCAGCCTGCGCTCGCTCGGCATTGAGGTGAAAATCTGGACCACCCCTGTCGAAATTCCCAACCCTATCCCATTTGAGCGCGACACAGAACATGCCTCGTACGACCGCGAGTACGTGACGCGTTTTTGGAAAACTCTTGTGCTCTGCGACGAAATCTTCAAGGAGTTTCGCTGCGGCTTTGTCGGGAAGGCCAGTCCGGTTCACTTTTTCTGGGGAAGCTTCGACCTGGCGGTAACCCGATTCTCGGGGCGTCGCGCGCCCCCACGCCCGGATGCAGATCCCATTACGCGGGAGGCTTACTCGCATGAAGTCATCAGCGCCGGGTTCTGGCCAGGCAGTGGCGACATTAAAGATGCCGCCTTTTATGCCTACGCCGCGCCAGAGCCGGAAGGCTTTGGGCAAGCCCAGGTGCGTCCTGCCGGCGGCTTTTATCACCCGCAATTGCGCGAGTTTTTGCTCATGTATGACGACGTGCGCAAAGCTCCTTCGCCCCGGACAGCGCTCTTGGACTTCCTGCAGAGTACATACGAAGCCGGGGCCAATCTGGGGAAGTGGAATCGCGGCGAACTGGAGAGACCGGCAGCCTGACTGGCAAGGGATGCAGGCAAAAGGCGCTCGGATGGCAGGCTTGAAATGATCAGGTTAACTATAGGCGGCGAGGGTCAATCTTTCAGCTGCACAATCGGTTTATCGCCCTGGCAAAACGTCGCCACGCGCTTCAATCCGCCTTGCACCTCGGTAACGTACATCACCGGGCCATAGCAGTAGACGGCGTGACCGGTCGCGGTGAAATACCACTTTCCGCCTTTGCGTGCACTCCTGGTCACCTGCCCTGCCGGCTTGCGAAGCGGAGGTGCAGCTTGCGGCAGCGGCAGACTCAACAACAAGGCTAGGGTCAGAGCCTTCATGGAATTTTAGTCAGCCTACCTTCGAATCTTTACAGCTTCATCAGATGGTAATCAGCGCCCTGCGCTCATCCATCGCGTCAGAAGCCGGGATTGGCGGCTTCTCGGGAACGAGTTTCGGCATCCTGCGCATATCGTGACTGCTTTTGCTGCGTTTCCTGGGGGACGCGGACGCCGCGGGGCTATGGCCCTGAGAGCGAGGGTGAGCCTGGTTCTGCTCCCGGACCGCCTTGCCCTTTAGCGCCGACAGTTCATTGCTGTCGGCGAGGATTTGTCTGATCAACGAACGTTGGGCGGCGATAACGCGGTCTTGCTCTACCACGAGAAAAGTCAGCAATCCATAAGAAATGAGGAACACGACCGTCAGCAGAGGAAGCAAACTGTGCTTCGGTTTGATTGGGAGATTCGCGTCAGCGA
Organism: Acidobacteriota bacterium; assembly: GCA_003225615.1. GTDB lineage: Bacteria > Acidobacteriota > Terriglobia > Terriglobales > Acidobacteriaceae > QIAS01. The sequence continues at coordinate 4,029 of QIAS01000139.1, forward strand.
TGAGCGTCAAGAGGCACCCCGGGTTGCCTTACCAGCAGGCAAGCTCAGAATTGCAGCTTGCAAGCCAATAATGGGAATTGTTGTAAACCGCTGATCCTAAATAGCTTACATCGACCGAGGAAAGCGTCGGGGACAACCGCAGATGCAACCTGCTGCACATAAAGAGTAACCAATTGTGTTACGAACGCTTCCCAAAGCTATTGACTTCGCCTCTCCCACCCAGCAAAGCGCGCGCGCCCAACTGAGCCTACCTACTTTCCTCCTAGCAGCAACTTGGCAATGGTCTGCAATTGCATGTTGGATGTGCCCTCGTAGATTTTTCCGATCTTGGCGTCGCGCCAGTACTTCTCGACAGGGTAATCCTTGGTGAAACCATAGCCACCGTAGATTTCGACGGCCAGAGAGGTGACACGCTCGGCCACCTGGGAGCAGAACAGTTTGGTCATCGCCGCTTCTTTTACGAAGTTTACGCCGGCATCTTTCATGCGGGCGGCGTTGTAAACCATCAACCGCGCCGCTTCGATTTCGGTTGCCATTTGTGCCAACTGGAACTGCACACCCTGAAAATCGGCGATCGGTTTGCCAAACTGCTTCCGCTCCTGAGCGTACTTGCAGGCGTACTCCCACGCTCCGCGCGCTACACCGGCCATTTGCGCGCCAATGCCAATGCGGCCCTCGTTTAGCGTCTCGATGGCAATCTTGTAGCCCTTGCCGGCTTCGCCCAGCACGTTTGATTTGGGAACGCGGCAGTCCTCCAGAATGAGTTCACAAGTTGAGGAAGCGCGGATGCCCAGCTTGTCTTCTTTCTTGCCTACGGTGAAGCCCGGGAAATCTTTTTCGATAATGAACGCGGTGATGCCTTTGTAACCGGCGGATGGATCAAGTGTCGCAAAAAGGATGAACAGTCCAGCTTCCTTACCGTTGGTAATCCAGAGCTTGCGCCCATTAAGGACGTAGTCGCCGCCCTTCATTTCCGCCTTGGTCTGCAGGGCAAAGGCGTCGGATCCAGAACCCGCTTCGCTTAGCGCGTACGCGCCCAAAACTTCAGAAACCATGCGCGGCAGGTAGCGTTTTTTCTGCTCCTCCGTAGCCCAACGCAGCAAAGCATTGTTGACCAGGGTGTTCTGCACGTCCACGATTACCCCTGCGGATGCGTCCACGCGAGAGAATTCCTCGACCGCTAAAATCGCATCGAAAAACTTGCCTGCACCGCCTCCGTATTGCTCTGGAACCTCAATGCCCATCAACCCGAGCTGGAAAAATTCATGGATGAGTCCTTTGTCGAAGACGGCCTTTTCGTCCATTTCTTTGACCAGGGGGCGAATCTTCTCTTCGGCAAAGTGATGAATGTTGTCGCGAAACAGGATTTCGTCTTCGCTGAAACTGGTGAGCGGAGTAGGACTGGATGGTGCTTGCAGCGTCGTCTCTGGCATATGAGTACCTCAGGACAAGAATGCTAAACGGAGAATTCTAGCACCGCGAACCGGAACAAGCTGAAAAGCAGAAATCCAGCCGTCCGCTTTCAGGTCGCGTTTGAGTGACCCTGCACTTCGCTCCCAGGGGATCGCCGGGACGTGTCCTGGGTTCGATACGTCTTTTCCTGTTGACAACATCATACCTTGTAATGCAAGGTATATTTCCGGATGAAGGCCCACGAAGCCAGCGAGCAAATAACTGGAGACAAATGGGAGGTACAGCTCCGCAAAGGATGTCTTGAGCTGGCCATTTTGGCGGCGTTGTGGGACGGCAAGCTCTACGGGCTGGAGATTCTGCGGCGAATGGAGAGCGATTCCGATTTGATCGTAACGGAGGGAACGATTTATCCGCTGCTCAGCCGGTTGAAGGCACTGGGGCTGGTGCGAAGCGAGTGGGTGGAGTCCGATGCGGGGCATCCGCGGAAGTATTACGCGTTGACGCCGGCAGGCAGACACCGCCTCCGGGAGATGGCCGGGATGTGGGCCCGGTTCTCGTCGAGCATGAGCAAGTTGCTCGCTCCACTCGGGAAGGGGAAATAGATGAGCATGGGAAGTGATGCGCAGCAGAAGATCGAATCGTACCTGGGCAGGTTGCGCGCTCAATTACGGGGTGCAGACGATGAAGAGGTCCGCGAAATCGTCGAGGAGTTGCGAAGCCACATTATGGACAAGGCGGCGCCGAGCGGAGAAGTCTCAAGCGCAGGAGTTGATGCGTCCCTGGCTGCGCTAGGCAGTCCGGAAGATCTGGCCAGACAGTACATAACCGACAACTTGCTGGCGCGGGCTGAGGTCAGCCGGTCGCCAGTACGGATTCTGGAAAGTCTGTTCCGCTGGGCGAGCCTGAGCGTTGCCGGATTTTTTGTGCTAGTGGTCGCAATCGTAGGATACGTCCTTGGAGTCGTTCTCATTCTGTGCGCGGTGCTGAAACCGTTCCATCCACATACTGCAGGACTATGGGTTTCCCGGGACAGCACCGGCGACCTGTCGTTTTTTCTTCGACTTGGATTTGGCAGTGCGCCGATGGTTGGCAGAGACGTGCTTGGCTGGTGGATTATCCCTGTCGGGCTGGTGGTGGGCTTCGGGCTGGTGATGTTGACCACGCGCTTTGCGCTCTGGTGTGCGCGACTTTACCGCAGATCGCGCGTTTTGCCGCGCGGCTGATCACGTCTTCAAGAAACCAAAGAGGAGTGGAAATGAACGGATCAGGCACGGCAACCGGTCGGTCTACAGAAACTGAAGTTGAGCTCATTCAACGCCGGGGAAACGGACTCTCCCCGAGGCAGCGCTGGTTTTCATTGGCCGAGCTCATACTCGGGAGCGCGATTGTGATCGGCCATAATGTCTATCACGTCATACCCAACGAGGTGCCCATACTCGTTGTGTTGGGTCTGATTTCAGTACGCCTGCGCGACGGCGCCTGGACCGCCATGGGATTGCGTTGGCCCGCCTCGTGGCGACGAACCGTCTTGTTCGCGCTCGGAGCCGCCGCCCTGAGAATTCTGCTTGGTGCCCTGGTAATTGATCCGCTTACCGCACACTTCTGGCCTCCAGCAGTCGCGCCGAGTGGCGCTGACCAAATCACGGGCCATGTCATGGTGGCACTGCGGTGGCTTCTGATTGTCTGGATCTTTGCCGCGTTCGGAGAAGAGATCGGCTACC
>QIAS01000140.1:0-591 GCA_003225615.1 Acidobacteriota bacterium
AGAGATTCGATAGATGAATTATCCGGCCCGACTGCTCGCGAATAGCTTTCACGATTCGGGTATGCGCATGCCCCAAGGCGTTTACACCCAAGCCGGCAACAAAGTCCAGATAACGCTTGCCTTGCAGGTCATAAAGAAAAACGCCCTTCCCTCTCGATAGTGCAACCGGATAGCGTTGGTAGGTTTGGAGCAGAAAACGGCGCTCAAGATCGGCAATTTCTTCAAATGCGGTCATGATATTCAGAACGATTGTAGACGCTGCACCGGGTAGGAAGGTCACAATGTGGTTGCGGCGCTTCTCGTGGCCGACTGCCACACAAGGTGCGATCCAAAGAATTGTGTCGTGCCGAATTGCTATTCAAAGCGCCGATTTCAACATAACACTGCGGCTAAGACACTGAAAAACAAGTACATACATAATCCAACATAAACCTTCCAAAAACCGTATCCGCTCGGCATCACAGCTTCTATAATCATGGAAGTTGTTTTTTGCGAGCAGGTTACAAGTCTCCCTCAGGACCCGGACCGTGGCCCCCAAGTTGCTCAAAGTACATCGGGGTTTCCCGACCAACTCAGCTTTCCAGGTGGTGC
>QIAS01000140.1:597-7410 GCA_003225615.1 Acidobacteriota bacterium
GAACAAGGAATCACAAGCACGGTTCACTGCCGTCCTGCTCGCCTTGCTGACGATGGCGGCGTTTACTCTCGCTTGGGTCAACTACCAGAAAGAACGCGAATTCCAGGTACCCTCGGACGGAATCTGGTGGGTGGAACGCGACGGCCAACTGGTCGCTGACCGGGTTGAGCCAAGCGGGCCTGGGGCCCGGGCTGGTGTCAAAGAACGTGACAAGCTGGTGGCCATCAACAAAGTCGAGGTGAACAGCACCCCGGCCCGGCTGCGAGAGCTTTATCGGGTGGGCACGTGGTCCAAGGCAACCTACTCGCTAGTGCGGCAGTCCGTTCCCGTCGACATCGCACTGGTGCTGGTGCCGGTGGAGCGCTCGTTCTATGACTGGCTGCGAATTATTGGCCTGATTTACCTGGGCATCGGATTGTACGTTCTGCTGCGGCGCTGGACTGCTCCCGGTTCCACGCATTTCTATATTTTTTGCCTGACATCGTTCATCTTTTACACGTTCCACTACACCGGCAAATTCAACGAGTTTGACTGGATCATGTATTGGGGCAATGTGGTTGCGTGGCTGCTGCAGCCAGCCCTGTTTCTGCACTTCGTCTTGACCTTCCCGGAACGGCGCGATTTCGTTCGCAAGAATCACTGGTTGCTTCCGCTGGTGTACGTGCCGGGCCTGATTCTGCTGTCCGTCCACACACTTATTTTCGCGTTTCTGAGAGCAAGCGAGCTCCTGCGTTGGAATTTGGACCGCGTGGAAATGGCGTATCAAACCACGTTGTTTTTGATTGCGGCCACGGTGCTCTGGTACAGCTATCGCCGCGCTAGTACTCCGGTTTTGCGGCAACAGTTAAAGTGGGTCACGCGAGGAACGATCCTGGCCATCGCGCCGTTCACGCTGCTTTATGTCATCCCCTACCTTTTGGGATCAGTGCCAGGCACAGCGATGAAGATCTCAGTCCTGTCATTGGGTCTGTTGCCTTTGACCTTTGGGTATGCCATTTTCCGTTACCGGCTGATGGATGTGGATCTGATCTTCAAGCGTGGCATGGCGTACACCCTGGCGGCGGCAGCAGTCGTGGGGCTGTATTTCGCGCTGGTGGTGGGAGTCGCAGAACTCGTTCACCTGCAGGTTCCAAGCTCCGGGCCAAAAGGCCTCATCCTGGCAGTGGTCGTCACGGCTCTGCTTTTTGACCCGGTTCGCAAGTGGATTCAGGATCGCCTTGACCAGTTTTTCTACAGAACCCGTTACGACTATCGCAAAACGCTGGTTGAGTTTGGCCGGGAGCTGAGTTCAGAGACCGATTTGGACAAAATGCTGGCATCGGTGGTGGACCGGCTTTCGCGCACGCTGCTGGTAGACCGCATGGCGATTTTCCTGGCCGCGGGAGACAACGGCCAGCAATTCGTGTTGGGCAAGTCATTTGGCATATCAGAAATCGAGGGCCTGGATCTCAGCTTTCTCGCTGCGCCCCGGCCGGAAGCGAATGCGGGACATCTGTTCTTTGACAATACCCACCAGGTACCGCGAGAAACCCGCGCTGCCCAGCAAGCCATCGCCCGACTGGATTTGAACTACTACATTCCGTGCCGCGCCCAGAAGAACACCGTCGCGGTGCTGGGCTTCGGCAAAACGGTGGAAGGCGACTTCCTCTCCAGCGAGGATATTGAGTTACTGCAAACCTTGGCGGGCTATATCGCAATTGCCATTCAGAACGCGCGCCTCTATGCGTCACTGGAGCAGAAAGTCACGCAATATGAGCGGCTCAAGGACTTCAACGAGAACATCGTCGAGTCGATCAACGTGGGCGTGCTCGCCGTGGACCTCGCGGATCGGATTGAATCCTGGAACTCACAGATGGAAGTGATGTACGCGCTTCCGCGCTGGCAGGCCCTGACGCGGCCCGTGAGCGAAGTCTTGCCGGCTGAGTTCATGGAAGAGTTCTACCGGGTACGGCAGACGACCGGCATTCACAATCTTTACAAATTCCGTTTGAGCACGCCCACCGGCGAGACGCGAACCGTGAATGTTGCCATCGCTCCCCTGGTCACGAAGAAATTCAATGTGATTGGCCGGCTGATAATGATGGATGACATCACCGAGCGGATGGAGTTGGAGAGCCAGCTTTCGCAGGCGGACAAGCTGTCCTCGATCGGCCTGCTGGCTGCCGGTGTGGCCCACGAAGTGAATACCCCTCTGGCCGTGATCTCCTCTTACGCGCAGATGCTTTCCAAGCAGCTGCAAGGTGATCCGCAAAGATCGGGGCTGCTCGAGAAGATCACGCGGCAGACGTTCCGGGCTTCCGAGATTGTCAACAACCTGCTCAATTTCTCGCGCACCAGCGGCACGGAATTCAGCGAGGTGCAGGTCAACAAGGTGGTTGGCGACACACTGGCCCTGCTCGAACATCAGTTCAAGACCAGCAAAATTAAAGTGCAGGATGAACTGGCCGATCATCTGCCGGCGATACAAGGCAATCCCGGACGCTTGCAGCAGGTATTTCTCAATCTGTTCCTGAACGCCAAAGACGCCATGCCCGAGGGAGGGGTTTTGCGCATTGTGACCTCGAACGGAGAGGGCGTCAGCGTTGTCGTTTCGGATACGGGATCGGGAATCGCGCAGGAACACATCCACCGCATTTACGATCCGTTTTTCACTACCAAGAACGCAAGCCAGGAAGGGCAAAGCCGAGGCACGGGACTGGGCCTTTCCGTAACTTACGGCATCATCCAGGAGCATGCAGGAAAGATTCGCGTGGAGAGCCGTCCCGGAGAAGGGACGACGTTTTACCTGGATTTCCCGCTGACCAGGAAGGCTGTAAATGTCTGAACTAGCCATTGTTGCGCGCCGCAGTCCGATAGAAACGCCCTCGTCGACGGCCGGCTCTGTGCTGATCATCGATGATGAGGCCGCGATTCGCGAATCGCTCGAAACCCTGCTCGGGCTGGAAGGTTACGCCGTCGAAGTCGCCGCCACCGGGCGCGAAGGTCTCGAGCTTCTCGCCGAGCGACAGTTTGATCTGGTGCTGCTCGATCTTGCCTTGCCGGACCGTAATGGCATGGACGTGCTGGGAAGCATCCGGGCGCACGATCCGCAGCTCTCGGTCATTATGATCACCGCTTACGGCACCGTGGAAAATGCGGTGCGAGCCATTCAGTCGGGTGCATCCAATTTCATCCAGAAACCCTGGGATAACGAGAAGTTACTGGCCGACGTGCGAGCGGCTGTGGCGCGGCGCCGGGCTGAAGAAGAGAATATTCAGCTCAAGCGCGCCCTGAAACAGCGATACAACTTCGAAAATATCGTGGGCAAGAGCGAGCCCATGCTCAAGATTTTCGACCTGGTCGCCCAAGTGGCGCCCAGCCGCTCCACGGTGCTGCTGCAGGGAGAAAGCGGTACCGGCAAGGAACTTATTGCCAAAGCAATTCATCTGAATTCGCCCCGACGCGATCGGCCTTTTGTTCCCGTCAATACCGGATCGATGCCGGCTGACTTGCTGGAATCAACCCTGTTCGGCCACGTCAAAGGCGCGTTCACGAGCGCGATCGCTTCTAAGAAAGGCCTATTCGAAATCGCGGACCGGGGCACAATCTTTCTGGATGAAATCGGCACCATGAGCATGGAAACGCAGAGCAAGATTCTGCGCGTGCTCCAGGATCGTAGATTTATGCACCTAGGAGGGGTCCACGAGTTGCAGGTAGATGTGCGCATTATTGCTGCCACCAATGTTGATTTGCGGCAAATGGTGCGCGAAGGCAAGTTCCGCGAGGACCTGTTCTACAGGCTGAACGTCATAACGGTTGATCTGCCCGCCTTGCGGCAACGCCGGGAAGACATTCCTCTGCTGGTGGAGTTCTTCCTCAAGAAATATTCCGAGGAAAACGAACGGCCCATGCGGCGCATCACGACGGAAGGCTTGCGTCCGCTCATGACTTATTCATGGCCAGGCAATGTGCGTGAACTCGAAAACGTGATTGAGCGCGCTGTGGTGCTCTCCATGGGCACCGAGATCGGGCCCGACCTGCTGCCGGATCATATTGCCGGCAGGGGCACCAAACTGCCGGTGCTGGAGCACCGTCCGGACGCTTCGTTGTTTGACATCATGGAGGACTGCGAGCGCCGGATCATTGTTGACATGCTGGAAAAATGCGGCTGGAACCAGACCGACGCGGCGGAGCGCTTCCGCGTGCCGCTTTCGACCCTCAATCAAAAAATCAAGCGGTTGAATATTGAGATCAAGAAAAAGGGGCGCGAGTAAGGATAAGGCAGCAGGTTCGGGTCGCAGTAATTAGCTCTCGCTTCTCGTCCGCTCGATGCTTGTCTTTGCTTCGTCGCTGTTTCTCCGAGTTCTACGATTCGCGTCCCAGCACTCGCGGTCGCCTTCCTAGCGACTTCTGGCCTCCACTACCCTCTGCTATAGTTTCGTTGCCCGTTGGCCCTCGCCGACTGGGCCTTCGACGCGCATGGAACTGATTTCGCCTACTGAGTTTGGCAAAGGTCTGGTAAAGGCCGTTCAGGACTACACCCTGCTTGCCAGCCGGTCAGTGGCCAACCTTTTCCGTCGTCCGCTGTACGTGGCAGACATGATGCAGCAGGCAGACCTGATTGGGGTCGGCTCCCTGCCGGTCGCCGTATTGTCGGGCGCGTTCACCGGTGCCGCGCTGGCCCTTAATAGCGCCAGCACGCTGGAGCGCTTCGGCTCCCTCACACTCATTTCGCAATTGGTTTCGGTGGGCATGGTGCGGCAGTTGGGGCCGGTAATTACGGCGCTCATGGTGGCTGGGCGCAACGCTTCCGGCATGGCGAGCGAATTGGGATCGATGATAGTGACCGAGCAGATCGACGCCATGCGGGCGCTGGGCACTGATCCTACAAAAAAGCTGGTCACTCCGCGCATGGTTGCAACAGTAATCATGCTGTTCTTCCTGACGATCATTGCCGATCTTTGCGGATTGTTTGGAGGTAGCGTAGTAGCAGTATTGATGCTCGGCCTGGATTGGCATCAGTACTGGACCTCGGCCTGGCAGATTCTGGCTTTCGGGATTGTTGCAGCCGCTGTTTTATGGCTTTGTTATTGCGACAGTTGGCTGTTATTACGGCATGACAACCACGGGAGGGACTCAGGGTGTCGGTCGGGCGACCACGCAGGCCGTGGTGGCTTCGATGGCTTTAATCTTGGTCGTTAACTTCTTCCTCACGCGTGTGATCATCGTATTCATCGGGTTGCGATAACGCATGGCGACTCCCACACTACCGCTCTCCGGCGCAACGCTCACGACCGCTGATGCCAACTCGGACGCAATTGTCTTCGAAGACGTGGCCATTGCTTTTGAAGACAAACCCGTACTCGACGACATCTCGTTCCGCCTGCCGCGCGGTGAAACCAAAGCGATATTCGGAGTTGCGGGATCGGGCAAGAGCACCATCCTGAAGCTCGCTCTGGGATTGATCCGGCCGGACGGCGGCCACATCTACACGCTGGGCCAGGACATTACCCAAATGAAAGAGGAGGATTTGTTCGAATTGCGGCGGCGGATCGGGATTGTGTTTCAGGAGAGCGCGCTGTTTGACTCACTTACCGTCCGCGAAAACGTGGCTTTTCGCCTTCTGGAAGAAGGCGATGTTCCCGAGGAAGAAGTCGAGAACCGGGTGCGGGAAGCGCTACGGTTTGTGGAACTGGAACATACCCTGGATATGTTTCCTTCGGAACTTTCGGGCGGCATGCGGCGGCGCGTTGCCATTGCCCGCGCCATTATTACGCAGCCGGAGGTTCTGCTCTATGACTCGCCGACCGGCGGCTTGGACCCAGTTACCTCGACTACTATTGTCGAGCTCATCGTGAAGCAGCGTGACGTTTATAAGACCAGTGCCCTACTGGTCACACACCGTCTGCAAGATGCGTTCACCATGGCCACCCACTATTTTGACCGCAAGACCAATCGCATGGAGCCGCTTCCTCCAGGAGCACACGGCGAAGTTCCCATGGCATTCCTGTTTCTACGTGACGGCAAGATTATTTTTGATGGCGATTTGCAGGAACTGGCACGCACTCGCGACGAGTACATCCGGGAATACATCTCTTGAGACACTGTTGATTATTGAATGAAAAACCCTTCGTTAACGTTGATAGTCCACGTAGATTACTAAAAAAACAAACCCCGCACTCTGCAACACGCGGGGTTCCATTCAACAATCAAAAATCGACAATCAACAATTTTCTCTCTAGCTGGCCTTGGCTCTGGCGGCTTCGGCCATGGTCTTTCGCCGGTTGGCGATGCGGGTTTCAAACACTTTCAAGGTCTCTCGGCCCTTTTCCGACTTGTTGATCAGTTTTTCTATGTTGCTGAACATCGAAGGGCTCTGGAATTTCTCTCGAAGCTCGTTCAGGAAGGGACGCACCTTGGCAAAAATGAAGAACATTTCGCCGCAGAAGCTGGGCTCCATGAAAAGGTCCTCGTTTACGGCGCCGTGCAGGACCATGCCGGCGCACATTTCCCAGTACCCGCCAGCCTGGCGCAGCCAGTTGTTTTCCTGCGTTCCCAAAGCCATACCGATCTTCAAGAAATCATCGGCGGTTTCTGGCCAGAAGGTCACTAGCCACCAGTTTCGCGCCTTGCGCATTTCCGCTTCGCGCCGCAGATCGTAAAGTTTAATGATGACCTCAGCGTCAGCAGCAGTAGGGTGTGTGGACATTATTGCCTCCGTGGAGATTGAGATTTAATAAAGATTCAGAAGGGTCGAATTGAGAATTGTAAATCTGAACGCCTTTTAGTACCAGGGGGAACAGACGAGAAATCTCACGCCAGTCGCTTACTTTA
>QIAS01000141.1 GCA_003225615.1 Acidobacteriota bacterium
CAGTTCAAGGGCTCAGGTTGGTACGTCACGGACTACGCCAGGAAATCGTCGGCCGGCTCGTCTGCTAACGGCGACTCTGCGGCCAAGAACGAGGATAAGAAGGAAGGCAAGAAAGAACCGGCTGCCAAGCCGGAGAGTTCCTCGAAGAAAACCGAAAAGAAGTAACGGCCCTCGGTGTCAGTCTAAGGGAATGGAAATACTGTTCTGAGTGCCTGCAACCCAGCTCGGCGCTCCAGATGTAGCCTCCGCCAAAAAATCAACCTGTCATCGGGAGCAACGCGAGGGATCTATGCAGCGGGCTCGCCGGTACCGCCGGAATAATGCATAGATCCTTCGGGGCGCAAAGAACGCGGCCCTCAGGATGACAGCTTTGAATGTGAGTGGCCGACGACCTGAAAGGCTGCACCAAGCAACCCCCAACTGCCGTCACTTCCGCGCTTTCGCCGGCGTTTTCTCGCCTACCCTTTCACTTACTTTGAAGGTCATCTTGCTGGTTTTGCGGTCGGCGTCGACGATTACGTGATCGCCATGCAGGACTTCACCGTCAAGAATCTTCAACGCCAGCGGGTCCTGTACGAGTTTCTGGATGGCACGCTTCAGGGGGCGGGCGCCGAAGTTCGGATCAAAGCCTTCGGTGAATAGCAGTTCCTTGGCAGCATCGGTCAGCTCAATTGAAATCTTGCGCTCCGCCAGCAAGCGCCGCAAATCTTCGAGGCGCAGCTCGATGATCTTGACCAATTGTTCCTTGCCCAGCGGACGGAAAACAATGATGTCATCCACGCGGTTCAGGAACTCAGGCTTGAACTGCCCATGGAGTGCCTCCATGACCAGTTCCGTGGCGCGCGCAAATTCGTCCGCGGTGCGCATGTTTTCGGCCACCAGGTAGGCGGAGCCGATGTTGGAGGTCATGATGATGATGGTGTTGCGGAAATCCACCGTGCGGCCCTGGCCATCGGTTAACCGTCCATCATCCATGATCTGCAACAGGACATTAAAAACTTCGGGATGCGCTTTTTCGATTTCATCGAACAGCACAACCGCGTAGGGCCGGCGTCGAACCTGCTCGGTGAGCTGGCCGCCTTCTTCGTAGCCGACGTATCCGGGAGGGGCGCCAATCAAGCGGGAGACGGCGTGTTTCTCCATGTACTCGGACATGTCAATGCGGACCAGGGCATGCTCATCATCAAAAAGGAATTCCGCCAGAGCGCGGGCAAGTTCGGTTTTGCCGACGCCGGTGGGACCGAGAAAGATGAAGGAGCCGATGGGGCGCTTGGGATCGCTGAGACCGGCACGGGAGCGGCGGATGGCGCTGGCGACGCGCTCGAGCGCCGCATCCTGGCCGACGACTCGCTGGCGCAGACGGTCTTCCATGGTGACCAGCTTTTTGACTTCGCTTTCAAGCATTTTTGAAACGGGAATGCCGGTCCATTTGGAAACGATACGGGCCACGTCTTCTTCATCCACTTCCTCTTTCAGCATTCGGTGGCCTTTGCTTTCCAGTTGGGCACTAAGCTTCTTGAGTTCTTCTTCGGCCTGGCGCAGCAAGCCATAGCGGATTTCGGCGACGCGCTGGAGATTGCCCTGGCGTTCGGCAGTCTGCTCTTCGATTTTCAGTTGCTCGATTTTTTCTTTGAGCTGGCGCTGGCGAGTGATGAGGTCTTTCTCCTGCTTCCACGCGGCTTTGAGGGCATTCGCTCTCTCACGAATTCCCGCCAACTCTCGCTCTATCGTGGCGAGACGTTCCTTGGAATTGGGGTCGTCTTCTTTTTTGAGCGCCTGCTTTTCGATCTCCAACTGGGTTGCCCGGCGCTCGAGTTCGTCAATCTCGGTAGGCATGGAGTCAATCTGAATGCGCAGGGAGGCGGCTGCTTCGTCAATCAGGTCAATGGCCTTATCGGGGAGGAAGCGGTCGGAAATGTAACGATGCGAGAGCGTGGCCGCGGCGACGATGGCGGAATCTTTAATACGCACACCGTGGTGCACTTCATAACGTTCCTTCAAGCCGCGCAAAATCGCGATGGTATCTTCGACGTTCGGTTCGCCAACGTAGACGGGCTGGAAGCGGCGCTCAAGGGCAGCATCTTTCTCGATGTGCTTGCGATATTCGTTCAAGGTGGTGGCGCCGATGGCGCGAAGTTCTCCGCGGGCGAGGGCGGGCTTCAGCATGTTGGAGGCGTCAATAGCGCCCTCCGCGGCGCCAGCGCCGACCAGCGTGTGCAGTTCGTCGATGAACAGGATGATCTGTCCCTGGGAATCTTCAATCTCTTTGAGAACGGCCTTAAGTCGGTCTTCGAATTCGCCGCGGTATTTTGCCCCAGCGAGCATAGAACCGAGATCAAGTGCGACGACGCGCTTGTTCTTAAGACTCTCGGGCACGTCGCCGGAAACGATACGCTGTGCGAGCCCTTCGACGATGGCGGTCTTGCCTACTCCGGGTTCGCCGATAAGCACTGGATTGTTTTTGGTGCGGCGGGAAAGCACCTGGATGACCCGACGGACCTCTTCGTCGCGACCAATCACCGGATCGAGCTTTCCCCGGCGAGCTAATTCGGTAAGATCCTTGGCGTAGCGCTCTAATGCCTGGTACTTGGCTTCGGGATTCTGGTCGGTAATGCGCTGCGAGCCGCGCACAGCGGTCAGTGCTTTCAGGATCGCATCGTAAGTTGCGCCGTGCCGGGCGAGGATTTCCTGAGCCGGATCACGCTTGAGCTGCGTCATCGACAGCAGCAGGTGTTCAGTGGAAACGTACTCGTCCTTGAAATTGTCGGCTTCCTTGAAGGCGCGCTCCAGCAACTGGTTCATGGGCTGGGAGAGAGTGGCCTGGGTAGCAGCGCCCGAGACTTTGGGCAGGCGCTCGATCTCGCGATAGGCTTCATTCAAGACTGCCTGGGTCCCCATTCCAATTTTTTCCAGAATGGGCAGCACGATGCCTTCGCGATCTTCGAGCAGCGCGGCAAGCAGGTGGACAGGCATGAGTTCAGGATTGCCGTGCTCCGACGCCAGGTCATTGGCGCGCTGCACCGCTTCCTGCGCTTTAACAGTGAATTTGTCCCAACGGATTGCCATGGATTCTCTCCTCGCAAGAATCTATTGGATGTTAATTCTCAGCACTTCGCATTTGGCAATTAGCATTTAGCTGTAGGCGTTTGTCGATCCAGCGGAAACCTTACGACTAACGGCTAAGTACCAATTGCGTACCGCGGCACAACAAAAAAGGGAGACGGTCACCTCTGCCGCCTCCCGTGCTTCGCTGACCATCGGTTGCTACTCTCTGACCTTACGCGGCTCTGCCGGCGCCCTTGGCTTCTTTGCCTTCCAGAGTACGCTCGCTGCCGACGTTGACCTTGATCTGCTTCGGCTTTGCTTCCGCCTTTTTGGCCAACTTGATCTTCAGCACTCCTTTATCGTAGGTGGCCGTGACCTGCTCCGGATCAACCGTGCTGGGCAACGTGAAGGAGCGGGTGAAACTTCCATATTGCCGCTCGACGCGACGGAAGTTCTCTTCTTTCTCTTCCTTCTCAAACTTGCGCTCGCCGTGCACGGCCAGAGTGTTGTTCTCGATGCGGACATCGATGTCCTTCTCGTCGATTCCCGGAACTTCAATCTTCAGGGTGACGTTGTGCTCGTCTTCGTAAACGTCTACCGCTGGAGCAAAGCTCGTGGTAGTCAGGGCATCCTCGCCGCCCTCGGCAAACGAGTCGCGGAACAGGCGGTTCATGCGGTCCTGCAAGGTGTTGAACTCACGGAAAGGATCCCAACGGGTCAGTATTGTCATGATTGAAATTCCTCCTTCAGAAATCTTGGAAATTAGGTTTTGCGGCTCCGTACAGTTAAATTAGATGTCGATTTAGCGTAGCAGAATCATAAAATTTGAGTGTGTTAGTGTCAAGTAGTGGATTTATCTTAAATTCAGCCACTTACATTGGCAATTACGCATTTGAGGTAGGCAGTTTCCGGCACTGTTAGAAGGATGGGATGGTCTTTTGCTTGGGTGCGGACTTCCAAAATTCGTAACGTCCGGTGGGCATCGCGCGCGGCCTCAGCGACTATCTCGAGGAAATCGGCCTGGCTCACATGGTAGGAACAGGAGCAGGTGACGAGCGTACCGCCGGGGCGGAGCATCTTGAGAGAGCGCAGGTTCAATTCCTTGTAGCCGCGGAGGGCAGTGTCGAGGTTGCGCCTAGTCTTGGCGAAGGGTGGCGGGTCGAGAACGATGGTGTCGTACTGGTGGCCGGCGGCAGAGTAGTCCCGGAGCAGGTCGAAGGCGTTGGCCTCAATCCACTCAATTTCGCGCTGATTGAGCGCGGCGTTCTGCTCGGCGACCTCCAGAGCCGGCCGGGAACTGTCTACCCCGGTAACCTTCGAACAGCGCGGCGCCAAATGCAGGGCAAAGCCGCCTTGATAGCAGAAGACATCCAGCGCCTCCCCTGAAGCGTACTGCGCAGACGCGGCGTAGTTTTCGCGTTGGTCGAGGAAGGCCCCGGTTTTCTGTCCTTCGAGTCCTGCGTAGTGAAAGCGGACGCCGTTCATGGAATACATGGTGCTCGTCTTTTCGCCCATGAGCAGGCCGGAGGGACGCGGCGGAAGCTCCTCGAGTTCGCGGACCCGCTCGTCCACTCGCTCCAGGATTGCGGCCGG
>QIAS01000142.1:0-4705 GCA_003225615.1 Acidobacteriota bacterium
GCCGGAAAGCTTTGCGAAGTGCTGGCGGACGCAAAGCAGAGTACGCTGGCTGCGCGCGAAGCCAAGCCTGTCGGTTGGAAGGCATAGTGATGGGCGCTGCTGGCGGATGGTCGCGAGTTACCGGAGCGAAGAAGTGGTGCCTGCTTGCGGCGGTCCTGCTTGCCATGCCGTTGTGGCCGCAAGCCACGCCTGCTCCGGTGTACGTGGAGAGTTTTCGCAAGCGCCCTGTAAAGATCGAGGATAAGACTTTTCAAGTGAATCTGGACGCCAAGAATCCGACCTATCAGAGCCAGGTCAAGGACTCTGAGGGGAACGATCGCTACAAGCTGTCATTCACTCCGATGAAGGTTGGGTCGGGAGATGACAGGATTCTTTCCTGGCGTGTGACTCTGGTGGACACCAAGCATCCGGTCTACGGTGATCTGCTTCTGCCTTCACGGAATCCGGATCTCAACGAAGGTCGGGAAGGCCATGTCGCGCGACTGGATGCCAACCCATATGCCCTAATTCCACTGACGGCGAAGCGGGTCATCAAAGTGGACGAGTTCTACTGTGTCCTTCAGGTGCAGAAACATCATCTGTTAGTACCGGAAAGATCCTACGTCGACTCAATGAGCGTGGAAGTCAAGTTTACGAATATAAATCCGCTTGGTTCGACCGAAAATAACTGAGAGTATCTGACGACATGGCAATTGCCCGACAATTCGCAGTGGATGAGCAGAAGAAATCCATCCCCGCAACTATGCAAGCGGCCGTATATCGGGGCGTCAACGACGTGCGGCTTGAGACCGTGCCCGTACCGAAGATCGGCGCCGGGGAAGTGCTGGTCCGTGTGCATACCTGTGGCATCTGCGGTACGGATCTTAAGAAAATCGCTAGTGGATCCCACTCAGCACCGCGGATCTTCGGGCATGAAACTTCTGGAGTGGTGGCTGCGGCAGGGAAAGATGTCGGTGAGTTCCGGGAAGGCGACCGCGTGGTTGTGTTTCATCATATTCCCTGCGGGGAGTGCTACTACTGTCGGCACAAGACATTTGCCCAATGTCCTACGTATAAGAAAGTCGGGTGCACGGCGGGCTTCGAGCCGAGCGGCGGGGGATTCGCCGAGTACGTGCGGGTGATGGACTGGATTGTAGAGCGGGGCACGGTTCGTATTCCGGCCGATGTTTCTTTCGAGCAGGCCTGCTTTGTGGAGCCGGTTAACACCTGCATGAAAGGGATTCAGACCCTTCGGCTTCAGCCGGATGAAACTGTGTACGTTATCGGACAAGGGCCTATCGGCATCATTTTGAGTGTTTTGGCGCAGAGAACTGGGGCTAGGGTGATTACTTCCGATTTGTATCCGGAGAGGCTTACAATATCTAAAAGCTTCGGTTTAGGACTTTCAATTGATGCTGCGCGATCCGAGACAGTTGAGCGGTTGCGCGAGCTGACAGAAGGCCGTGGGGCGGACGCCACAATTTTGGCGGTCGGGGTAAATGGCCTTATACGTCCTGCTATGGACGCCACGCGTCCGGGAGGACGTGTGTTGTTATTTGCGCAGACGGCGCGCGGGGAAGCTACCATAGACCCGGCCGCGATCTGCGTGGATGAAAAGGCCCTATTGGGTTCATATAGCGCTTCCGTGGAGTTGCAGGAGGAATCGGTGCGGTTTGTTATGGGCCGCGAAATGGATCTAGAACGCTTGATCAGCCACCGATTTCCCCTCTCTCGCAGTCTGGAGGCGCTGAAAGTCGCTGCCCACCCCCAACCTGATTCAATGAAGATAGTGATTCAGCCGGGCAGCGCACGGGAAGGAAGTCCAGAGTGAACGGAAAGATGACGGCCGCCGTCTTGTACGGCAAAGAAGATATCAAGATTGAAAAGGTTCCGATTCCGCGCGTAGCGGACGGTGAAGTTCTGGTCAAGGTGCAGGTGGCGCTCACCTGCGGCACCGACTTGAAGGTGTACCAGCGAGGCTATCACGCCCGCATGATTGTCCCCCCAGCGCTTTTTGGTCACGAACTTGCCGGGATCGTGGAAGAGGCGGGCCCTAACGTACGCGGCTTCAAAAAGGGCATGCGAGTGGTGGCTCTGAATTCCGCACCTTGCGGAATGTGCTTTTACTGCTCCAAGCACCAGGAAAATCTGTGTGAGGACCTGCTGTTTAATAACGGAGCGTATGCAGAGTACATTCGCATTCCCAAGCGCATCGTAGAAAGCAATATGCTGGCGGTGCCTCCGGATGTGAGCTATGAAGAGGCAGCGATGGTAGAGCCGCTGGCCTGCGTGCTCCGTGGTTTGCACGAAACCGGAGTGGAGATTGGCGACACGGTGATCGTAATTGGCGGCGGGCCAATCGGACTAATGTTCGTGCAGGTGGCCAAAGCTATCGGCTGCAATGTGGTATCGGTGGTGAAGCGGGACGCGCAAGTGGCTGCGGCCAAGCGCATGGGAGCGCACGATGTCGTCCAGATTACGAATGTAAAAGATCCGATTGAGGCTATCCGCGCCGTAACACCGGAAAAGCGTGGCGGAGACGTAGTCATTGAAGCCGTGGGGCGCCCGGAAGCATGGGAGTGGGCAACGGAGATGGTGCGCAAGGGAGGCACGGTCAACTTTTTTGGCGGATGTGCGACCGGAACCAAGGTCCAGCTCGACACCAATCGTCTACACTATTCGGAGATCACGCTCAAAGCTACGTTTCACCATACCCCGGACACGGTGCGCCGCGCCTTCGGTTTGATTGCCGAAAAGA
This sequence comes from Acidobacteriota bacterium, assembly GCA_003225615.1. Lineage (GTDB taxonomy): Bacteria > Acidobacteriota > Terriglobia > Terriglobales > Acidobacteriaceae > QIAS01. The sequence continues at coordinate 2,738 of QIAS01000142.1, forward strand.
AGATTCGTTCCACCGACTACATAACCGGGGAAGCCCCACTGTCGCGCTTGCAGCAGGTGTTGCGGCATATGCTAAACCGAAACGGGGATATTAAAACCGCAATTATTCCCGGGCATTGATTTGTGCGAGAAGTCAAAACCGTTAGCCACCAAGGGCACGAAAGATCACGAAGGAACTCACATAACAACAGGCGTGCTGATTTCCTTTGTGTACCTTTGTGTGCTTTGTGGTTAATGTTCTTTTCGGGATCGCGTGAAGAAAATGTCATCCATCGCCACTAACGGTCCTATGCCGGCCTCTTCGTCCTCATCGGACTGGAGGAAGCTTCCTGCCGAGTACGCGATTCCGGAACGGGCACCGTCCCAAGAAGAGGCAGGCGAGTACTGCCGCCGCTTGGCACGCACACATTACGAGAACTTTTCTGTCGCTACCTGGTTTCTACCCGCACATTTACGGCAGCACTTCTTTAACATATACGCTTATTGCCGCATCTCCGACGATCTGGGCGACGAGGTTGGGGATGCTACCGCCTCTTTGCGCTTGCTTGACCAGTGGCAGGGCGAACTGAACGCCTGCTACCAGGGAAGTCCGCGACACCCGGTATTTGTTGCCCTCGCAACGACGGTGCAAACCTTTGAAATTCCCCAGTACGAATTCTCAGGCCTCCTCACGGCATTTCGTCAGGACCAGAGGGTCACGCGTTACGAGACCTTCGAAGATCTTCTCGGCTATTGCCGCTATTCTGCGAACCCTGTAGGCCACCTAGTGCTGTACGTTTGTGGATATCGCGATGAGGAGAGACAGCTGCTTTCTGACTACACCTGCACCGCGCTGCAGTTGGCGAACTTCTGGCAGGACGTCAGCATGGATTATGCGAAGGGACGCATCTATTTGCCGACGGAAAGCTTGCGGCAATTCGACGTCAGCGAAGTGGACATCGCCGCGCAACGAAATACGGCTGCATTCCGTGAAATGATGAGGTTTGAAGTGGAGCGGGCACGAGGCTGGTTTCGTAAAGGTTTGCCGTTGGCCGGAATGGTGAATCGCGAGCTGGCTATAGATATTGAATTGTTTACCCGCGGCGGGCAGGAAATCCTAAACGCCATCGAACGACAGGGGTGGTGCGTGCTCGGGCGTCGCCCCGTCATCTCGAAAGGCCGCAAGTTGGCGCTCCTGGCCCGAGCCGCGCTCGGAAAGCTATTGTGAGCGCAGGCGTGCAATCAGCTCCACAGTTCTCGCCGAGCCCGTCGCAAGTGGCGGTGGCTTATTCGGTCTGTCGGCATATCACGCGATCGTCGGCCAAGAATTTTTATTACGCCTTCCTGGTACTCCCCAAACGCAAGCGGCGCGCTTTGTGCGCGGTGTATGCCTTCATGCGCCGTTGCGACGATATTGCGGACGACCCCACTTTTTCGTTGCAGGATCGGAGAAACAGGCTGGCAGAGGCATTAGAAGCTCTGCATCGCGCGCAGGCCGGCCATCCCACGGATGATGCCGTGCTGCTGGCCGTAACCGACACGCAGCGACGTTTCAACATCTCCTCCGAACTGCTGGACCAACTTGCTTATGGCACGATGATGGACGTGGAAGAGGCAGCGGAGTATAGCCGCGCTGACCAAGAAAATTCTCCCATTACTGTGCAATACCGCAGTTTCGATGATCTCTACAAGTATTGCTATCGGGTAGCTTCAGTTGTCGGGTTGGTGTGCATTCGAGTATTCGGGTACCGGGATTCCAATGCGGAGGCGCTGGCGGAACGCTGTGGGATTGCGTTTCAGCTCACTAACATCATTCGCGACGTGAAGGAAGATGCGCAAATGGGGCGCGTTTATTTGCCCGAACAGGATCTGGCGGCCGTAGGGGTAAAAGCTTCCGAGTTACGCGATGCCACCGATGCGGCTCGTTTCAGTCCGCTGCTCGCCATGGAAGCCGATCGCGCTCGCGAATATTATCGAGCCGGAGACGAAT
>QIAS01000142.1:4742-9615 GCA_003225615.1 Acidobacteriota bacterium
ATCTACCGCCGGCTGCTGGACAAAATAACGCGCCAACAATACGACGTCTTTCACGGCAAAGTCGCCCTGACGGTCCGGGAAAAGCTCAGCATACTGGTGAGGGGCTTTCTGAAGCGCCTGGCGTGATGATCACAGCACAAGCTCCTAAGGTCGCCGTGGTAGGCGGCGGATTGGCAGGGCTGGCTGCCGGTTGCGCCCTATCCGATGCGGGATTTCGCGTCACACTACATGAGCGACGTGGTTTCTTGGGTGGGCGGGCCTCCTCCTATCAGCACCCCAGCACCGGCGAAGTAGTAGACAACTGCCAGCATGTCCTGCTGGGTTGCTGCACTAACCTTCTCGGGTTTTACCAGCGGATCGGCGTGGTAGACAAGATTCGCTGGTACGACCAACTGACCTTCCTTGAGCCCGGCGGGCGTGCCTCGCAAATCGAAGCATCATGGCTGCCTGCGCCGCTGCACAGCGCGCCTTCGTTTCTCCGAGCATCCTGCCTTGAGTTCAAAGATAAGCTGGCCATTGCGCGCGGCATGATGGCGTTGGCGCCCGGAGCGCCGGGGGAAAGCGGAGAATCTTTTTTGCAATGGCTTCAGCGGCATGGACAGACTGAGCGGGCAATCGAGAGGTTCTGGAAGACCATCCTGGTCAGCGCATTGAACGAGGACCTGGAGCGCATTTCGGTGCCTTACGCCATGCAAGTTTTGCGGGAGTCATTCTTAAAATCAGCCACAGCCGGCCACATGGGAGTTCCCGGAGTTCCGCTTACTGAGCTTTACGACGCTGCTGGAGACTACATCCGTCACCGCACTGGAGCGGTGAAGTTCCGTTCTTCGGTGGAGTCGTTTCGGGCCGAGCCTTCGCATGTGAAATTGGGGACCACCGATGGCGAGGCCGCGTTTGACTATGTTGTGTTGGCACTGCCTTTTGGCATGCTGACACGAATTCTGCCCGAGACTTCAGCTGCGGATCCTCTCCGGCAATCGCTGGCGCGCTTCGAGACGTCTCCGATAACCGGCATTCACCTGTGGTTCGATCGGCAGATCACCGATCTGGATCATGCCGTACTGCTTGATCGAACGATTCAGTGGATGTTCCACAAGTCTCGCTTACTGCGGCGTGGAGACGCCAGTTACGTCGAGCTGGTCGTGAGTTCGTCAAAGTCTCTTGTGGAGAGATCGCGTAGCGACATTGTTGAGTTGGCAATGCGGGAACTACAGGAATTTGTTCCCGAGGCGCGACGAGCGAATCTGATCAAGTCAACCGTGATCAAGGAAGTGCATGCCACGTACTCGCCGCGGCCCGGAATCGATTTGCACCGCCCGCATCCGGAAACGGTTTGGCCTCGGGTGTTCCTGGCGGGCGATTGGACGGCGACAGGCTGGCCCGCCACCATGGAAGGCGCGGTCCGCAGCGGATACCAGGCGGCCGAAGTCGTAGCCCGAGTGGCTGGTCTGTCTGACGCGAGTTATGTTCTGCCCGATCTGCCGCCGAAGGGACTGATGAGGATCTTTTATTAGCGTTGAGAATCCCATCGCGCCTTCCGTGTAGGCGTGACGATAAGATACAAGATTTGCGGCAACGACTAGGCGGCGAGCAGGGCTACGCCTCCGGCCACCAGAAGAGCCGCGATCCAGCGGCGGCGATCCACTCTCTCATGTAAGAAAATGCGGGCGGCGACTGCATTCCCGACAAACGTCAGCGAAGCTGCCGCCGGGGCCACCAGGCTGACATCGCCCCAGGAAAGACTGAACAGCAGGCTGTAGAAGGAAATGGTCATGGCCAGAAGAGCGAGCAGGAAATAGGGATTACGGACTACGCATGTAACCACTGCGATCAACCCGGCTTTGCTCCAGAGCTTTCCCACATCTCCCACCTGCTTCATCGTTTTGGAAAGAAGCACGTCGCCAGCAACCGAAGTCAACACGACGGCACCCACGCCTGCCCAAGTGTAAATCTCGTTCACGACTTCACTCTCGAGGAAACGGGGGTGCACAGAGTAGAGGGCGCCTCCTCCTTGCCCCTAACATCGGTACGCGCCGGCCCCCCGGCGACAAATCCCACGCCGGCGGCAATCAGGAGAATGCCTATCCAGCGGGTAGCGGGTACTTGCTCGTGAAGGACAAACTTCCCGATGAGCGCAACGACTACGTAGCCGAGCGAAGTAGCGGGAAGCACGTAGGTGAGATCGGCCCATGACAACGCAGTTGTGTAGCAGGCGAAAAACGCTAGCAGCAGCAGGATTCCCAGGACGATGAAAGGGTCGGTAATCGCCAGCAGCATGTCAGGAAGACGGCTGAAAGAAATATTTCCTACTTCTTTCATCCCGCGTGAGAGCAGGGAATCCCCCGCAGCGGCGAAGATCGTCACCCCAGCAAGAACCAGATACTTACGAAGCGTCACGCTTCATTCCTGAGGACTGACTTGGGCGCTGGACGAAGTGTCGGGCCAAGTGCTCGGGGGCGGGACCACGGTGGATGACTCCTCCTTCGCCTTTTCAGCTTTAACCCACTTGTGGCGCATGGCCCGTACTTTGAGGAAGGTCTTGGCTTCGCGATAGAGGCGCTTGCGGTCGTTGGAATCGAAGGCCGCTTTCTTGAGGATACGGAAGACCGCCTTGGGGCGGAAGTAGTACTGATCGTAAAAGCGGTGCACGGCATCCAGGATCTCCTCAGCTGGCAGACCGGGATATTGGATGTGTGCGAGTTGATGTCCGCCTTCGTCGACCATCTTGTTTTCTAAGGCCATGAAGCCATTCTTAACGGCGAACTCGTAAAGCTCGGTGCCGGGATAGGCATGAGCTACAGAGACCTGAATGGTTTCAACGTCAAGTTCCTTGGCGAAAGCCATGGTGTTCTTGATGGTTTCGCTGCTTTCCCTCGGTAAGCCGAGGATAAAGTCACCATGGATAACGAGACCGAGTTTGTGGGCATCCTTGGTGAACTGTTTGGCGCGCTCGGTGGTGGCGCCTTTCTTGATATTTTTAAGAATCTGGGCGTCGCCGGATTCGTATCCGACGATGAGAAGACGGCAGCCCGCTTCCTTCATGGCTTTCAATGTTTCGTAATCCGTGGTGACTCGCGACGTACATGACCAGGTCAAGTTCAGCGGCTTCAGTTTGGCGCAGAGTTCGATGGTGCGCGCCTTCTGGATATTGAAAGTATCGTCGTCGAAAAAGAATTCCTTTACGTTCGGCCAGTACTCTTTGGCTTTAGCCATTTCGCGAGCTACATCATCAGAAGATCTCTTCCGCCACGGATGCCCGCTTAGGGTTTGCGGCCACAGACAGAATGTGCACTGCGCGGGGCAGCCGCGCGTGGTGTAAAGCGACACATATGGGTTCAACAGGAAAGGCACGTTGTAGCGAGTAACATCGAGATCCCGCTTATAGACATCTGTGACATGCGGCAGTGCATCGAGATCCTGGATTTGCGGACGGTCAGGGGTGTGCACAACCGAACCGTTCTTGCGATAGGAAATGCCCACAATCTCGTCCAACGGCTTGCCCTGGGCAAACTCCACCACCTGGTAATCAAATTCCTTGCGCGCGACGAAATCGATGGCAGGACAATCTTTCAGCGATCTCTCCGGCAACACGCTTACGTGCGGGCCAACGAAAGCGATTTTTATGCCAGGGTTGGCATCCTTGATGGCCTGCGCCAGCCCGATGTCTCCCGGGAAACCGGGTGTGCTGGTGAAAAGCACCAGGAACTCGTAATCTCTCGCGATGTTAATAGTCTGTTCTGCTGAAACGTAATGGGGCGGAGCATCAAGCAGGCGAGCCCCTTCCAACATGCCCGTAGGATAGGCCAACCACACCGGGTACCAGTATGATTCAATTTCACGGGTTGCGGGCCAACGCGAGCCGGCCCCGCCATCAAAATTCTCGAAGGAAGGTGGATTGAGAAACAGAGTTTTTAAAGGCATAGAGTTTGGGTAAATAATACTAACATCCTCTCTCGGACTACCCCGTATACGCTGAGATACGCCAACCATCTTCCGGCGAGAATGCGCCAGCGCCCCACTATCCTCCGGGCAGAGATTTGCCTAAATATCAATTTTACAGCCCTGGAGGGTTGCAGCAAAGCATTTGCGGCGAATGCCGACTTTGATGCATTTGAGAGGGCAAAAGGCGATCTTAGTGGGTACGCCATGGGATCTTGCAACGTTCAATGCAGGACGAACGGCCCTCCGGGGGCAACTCGGGAAATTGGCTCGCCATCTGACTTTAAGATGAAATTATTCAGGCCGTTTCCCTTGTTGCTGCTCGCGGGCCTGCTGGCCGGCTGTGGCGCGGGTCACCCAAAAATCAGCAGTATCGTCGTCAGCCCTGCTTCGGCCAATGCAGTCATTAGCTCGCAGGCCACAGTGGCATTCACCGCGACCGCCAATTTCGACAACCACACCAGTCGCCAGCTTACCGTGGCTGATGGGTTGACGTGGAAGTCGTCCAACACCGCTGCGGCCAGCATCAACAACGATGGGACTGCTACCTGTGTGGCGACCGGGACGACGACCATCACCGCGACGGCACCGTCCCAACTGGTAGTGATGGTGGGACAGCAAGTCTCGACTAACTCGCCAATGGTGAGCGGCATGGCGATGCTGAACTGCATGTGAGCGGCCGGTCATAGGGTCGTTGATCGTCGCTCATCCGTCACAGTGCCATCGCTCGGCGCCGGTCCGGTCCCGGCTGCTGTTCTTCATTCCTGTGACCGTTCAAGTGTGACCGATCAATTCCGATCTTGTATTCCCCACAAATTCTCTATACTCAATGAATGCTGTCGTAACGACTTCCAAGGGAAGGAACTATCATGAGAGTTTCTGGCGGCACTTGCGCGTGTCTTGTTTTGTTCATCGGGATGCTGTTGACGACGAT
>QIAS01000143.1 GCA_003225615.1 Acidobacteriota bacterium
AAATGACCTCGCCCTCTCCTTCGATCAGATGCGCGCTTCCCGGCAAAATAAAACGCAAGGGCACTCGGCCGGCGGGGAGCGGCTCGGCGGCCTGCACTGCCAGCCCCCGTTCACTCAGATTGAGCACAATGGCGGGCACGGCGCACAAGTCGCCAAAGCGCAGGTAGACGAGCGTCTCGATTTTGTGGCGCGACGTCCGGCGTCGATCGGGGCGCATGAATCCGCGCCCTGCGCGCAGCGATCGCAACACCTGCGAAACCACCAGCGGCTTATAGAGTACAAAATTTGCGCCTGACTGGAACGTGCCGCCAACGTCCGTGCGCGCTCCGATCATGGCGAATACAACCGGACGGCGCTGCGCCGGCGCCATACGTGCCAGTCGTACCAACTGTGACGCTGTGGGCAGGTCAAAATCCACTACCAGCGCCGAGTAATATCTTTGGGCCAGTAACTCCAGCGCCTGTGGTACGGAGCCGCAAACCTCCTGTTCGATTTCCAGCTCTTTCATTGCAGCCGCCAAAACCCGCACCGATTGCGGCTCTCGGCACATCAGCAGCGCGTTCAGGCTCATGGTTTGCAGCTTATGCTTGCCGGGAAAGAGGGTAAAGTAACGCCAGTAATCGCGAGTTTCTTACCAACGAGAAGCGGCTCTACTTGCTGGGATGCAAGCAGTTGCCGCGGTTGCTAAAGAGGAGCGAGCGCACAATAGGAGCAGAGTTTCAAAAGGGATTCGTTCCTGAATGGGAAAGCGTCAGGCCCCGACCAGCTTCTCCAGTCCAGCCTTGTTGCGGATCAGTAGGGTCGACCCGTGGAGTTGAGCCAAATTCTTCTCGCGGAATTCTCCCAGCACTCGCGTAACCGTCTCGCGCGAAGTGCCGATCAGTTGGGCAATCTCTTCATGGGTAAGCGACACCTTGATGCGAATGCCGTCTTTCGTGGTATCCCCATCGCTGGCCCACTCCAAAAGCAGACGCGCCACCTTCTCCGACACCGAGTGCGAAAGTCCGAGCGATCGGATCATCTCGTAAGCGCTCTGGCAATTCTGGCTTAAATGCTGCGCGGCACGCAGGCAGGCATCCCCGTGATTTTGCAGAAATTTCAGGAAGTCGTCACGCCGAATGAAGTCCAACTGGCAGGGTTGCAGGCTTTCCGCCGTGAGTTCATAGGTCTTGCCGGAAACAGTAGCATGCAGTCCGAGCACTTCCCCCGCCTCTGCAATTCGTAAAATCAGGGTTTTTCCGTCACGCGAGGTGGTGGAGAGTTTCACTCGGCCGCTGCAAACGATGTAGATGCCGCGTGGCGCTTGTCCTTCCACGAACAGGACGGCGCCCTGAGGATAAGCGCTGGCGTACTTGATTTTTTCTAAGTCTTCCAGCGATGGCTTGGGCAGATCACAAAAGAAACCGGCATGGCGCAGTTTGCAAATCAGGCAACTCTCTGTGACTTGCAAGCCATACGGTGAGTTCATCCGGCAGACCTCGTCACTGTCGCGACTATATCACCTTGGGTTGTGATTTGCAGCATGCTGGGAGGCTGTATTAACGCCGCTGACCAGAGGAAGGAATACGGAGAACGCTGTCCCGGAGTGCTGCGGCGTGAGCCGGGTTTTGAAGCTGATGGACCCTCCATGGTTCTCAACAATTCCGCGGGAAACCCACAAACCGACCCCCGTGCCTTCCTCGCCTTTGGTGGTGTAGAAGGGATCAAAAATCAGCGCCCGATCGTCCAGGGGGATACCGGGGCCATTGTCGGAAATGATGGTTCGCACGCCCCGCAGATTCGGATCTTTCCAGTCTGCGGCATCAAAGATGCCAATTCTAAGGCGACTGCCGGCCTTCGTCAGGGCCTCCATAGCGTTGAGGATTAAGTTCGAAAAGACCTGCCTCAGTTCTCCCGCGTCGCCCGTGACAATGCCTTCGCCTCTGTAATGTTTCTCAATCGAGATTCCTAACGATGCGCTTTTGCGCGAGTACAAGGTCAGGACATCTTCCACCAGGTCACTGATCTTGACCTGGACCTGGCGACGCTCCCAGTTGCGATAAAAACCAAGAGTCACTTTCGTGATCTGGCTGATGCGCTTCAATTCTTCCTGGGCTGCCCGAACAAATCCGCGCGAGGTCTCGTCGACCGCCTTGGAATTTTCCAGGAGATACAAGATGTTACTAACCGACTCTATAGGATTGTTAATCTCATGAGCGACCGTGGCGGCCATCCGACCCGCGACCGCCAGCTTTTCCGAATTGCGCAGCGCCTGCTCCGCCATTTTCAAGCGGGTAATGTCACGAGCTATCGTGGAAGCACCCACAATTCTTCCTTGCGCATCCTGTATTGGAGAGATGGTCAGAGAAACGTTTAATTGATGGCCGTCCTTGGCTACGCGGGACGTCTCATAATGCTTCAGCCGTTCGCCACGCTTGAGCCGGCTGAGAATGTCCCGCACCTCGTTGGGACGATCGGGGGGAAGCAGGATGGAGACCGGCTTACCTACTATTTCCTCGCTGGAATAGCCGTACATGTGCTCAGCCGCACGATTCCAACTGGTGACGATCCCCTCCAGGGTCTTGCTGAGGATGGCATCATCCGACCCCTCTACAATGGCCGCGAGCAGCGCCTGAGAAGTACCGCTTTCCGCATCGCAGGGCATCGTCGCTGGCAAGCCGCTCGTCGGTTTCGCCGCAGGCTGTCGCCGCGCCAGCAAAGTTTGAATTTCCACCAGCAGTTTTTCTGGACCTTCGGTCTTGCTCAGGAAAATGTCGGCATGTTCGAGCCCTTCCGGCACATCACTGGTTCCCGACAAAACGATGATCGGAACCTCAGGCTTGATACTCCTGATCTCGGCGGCCATTTTTGTGCCCGTACCACGACCCAGCAGGTGGTCGGTAACCACCAGGTCTACATCGCTTGCCCTGAATATATCCAATCCTTCCGAGGCAGAAACGGCAGTTAGTACGCAATAGCCATGCTGTTCCAGGATGAGCTTGCGGAAATACAGTCCTGAGGCTTCGTCATCCACGCAGAGGATCGTCGTATTGGACGGGATTACAACCATCGCTTACAGTCTGAATTACCCAGGCGCTTGCAGTTTACTTTATAAACAGATTCGATGCTCTATAGCACGTCAGTGGTTAACCCCACCCCCAGTGGCGGTGCTGAGTTCTTATGTAACGGCGACGTACGACCGGAGTACGGAGATGCGCAGTTTCTAAACTAGCACAAGTGTCTGTTCCGCACCCGGGCGGAGCCTGCTTACCTACGTACCCCCTTTTTGCCGTGAAGAGTTGGAAAGTACTTGCATCTAAGATGGTGTATACGCATACTCCGAATTATCGACACGTAATAATTTCAAGGCAAGTAGACACCGTTGGTGTCAACCTGACATTGGGCTAGCTGTAAAGTGAAGTTTCCGCATAGAAACCCGGGCTCTATTGGCCGCATTCTGAAGCAATCACGGCGCTGCTGGCCGCATCTGGCCGCTATTACGGGCTTGAGTCTGCTTTCGCTGCCCCTGACGTTACTGTATCCCTTACCGCTGAAGATTGCCGTGGACAACGTTCTTGGGCATGAACCCCTGCCGGCATTCCTGCATCTCTTATTTCCGTCCTCCTACTCGCCGGCGCTGGCCCTCGGATCAGCCATAGCACTTCTACTAGGGATTGCTCTGGTGGTGAACTTGCAGGGACTAGCGAGTTGGTATCTGCAGACCTATACCGGGGAGAAGCTGGTTTGGGATCTCCGGGCAGAACTCCTCAACCACGTGCAGAGGCTCCCCCTGGCCTTCCATGACCGGTACGGCGCCCACGATTCCGTATACCGCATCCAGCATGACACCCCTGCGCTGCAGTACGTAACTATCCAGGGAATCGTGCCCCTGATTACGGCGCTATTCACCGTTACTGGGATGATCTATGTAACCGCCCGCATCGATCCCGCATTGGCGGTGGTCGCCCTGGTGGTCACGCCCGTGCTCTCTGCCTTGTCCGTCGCTTGCAGCCGCCTGGTGCGTTCTCGGTCCCGGAAGATTAAGGAACTTGACAGTTCGGCCATGTCGATCATCCAGGAGGTGCTGGGTTCGGTTCGGCTGATTAAGGCCTTCGGGCAGGAAGATCGCGAGCACGAACGCTTCGTGCGCCGCTCCAGCGAGCGCATGAGAGGGCAGGTGAAGCTGGCCGTGCGGCAGGCTGTATTCAATCTGCTGATTGGAGTGACCATCGCCGGTGGTACGGCCGCTGTGCTTTATATCGGTGTGCGGCACGTACACGCCGGGCTTCTCAGCGTGGGATCGCTGCTTGTCGTAATGGCCTACATTGCCCAGATGTACCAACCGCTGCAGATTCTGAGCACAAAAGTTATGGACCTGCAGGCCTGGATGACCAGCCTGGAACGGGTCTTCATGCTTTTGGACCAGACGCCG
>QIAS01000144.1:0-4525 GCA_003225615.1 Acidobacteriota bacterium
CCATCAAAAAGCCGCTCGGTCTGCCTACGTCTCCCACAACATAAATGATGCCCGCTCGCGCTACGACAATTGTGTCCCCGGGCAGAACGTCCACATTGTCCGCCGTTCCCTGCTCGAGGTGTTGTGCCAAACGCAAGGAGGTCGGTCGCGCGGCGTTAGCGCGGTGGGTGATAGTAATCGTCTTCCCAGCCTTGTCGGTGAAGCCTCCGGCGGCGGAAACGACATCGAACAGGCGACGCTCTCCGACTATCGGATACAGCCCCGGACGTGCCACCTCGCCCAGCAGGGTAACCGCCTGCGAGGCGTATTCATCGATGAAGATGGTGACATGCGGAGTTTTCACGAATCCGCCGTTCGCCAGGCGCCGTTCGACGAGCCTTTGTGCTTCCTCCAGTGTGAGGTCGCCGACGTGAACGTAGTCAACCAAGGGTAGGTACAAGTCCCCGGCGCTGCTCACCCGAGCTTTCGTGGAAAGTTCCGGCACTCCGTACACGTTGATTTCGACAAGATCGCCCGGGCCTAGTTTGATGCGGGAAGAATCGTTGTCCGTTGAATTTTCTGGCGTCCTGACCGCGGGTGAACTCGCCAACCGCGCTCCGGCACTCCCGGCGGCGGGATCAATGCCGGCGGATGGAGGCGCATTCTCTTGGGAGAATGCCGTCAGGGAGGAGCAGGCCACAAGAAATACAAGCTGCCGAAGGTAGCGTTGGCCAGGCAAGTTCCATCCACCACACCCCATCGCGTGAACCCCTAAATTTTTATCGATTTGAGCAGAGTCTAACATGGCCATAGGCTTGCAAATGCGGTTTCGTGGCACAGGTGTTCTAAATGACAATGAAGCTTGAGTGAATTTTTAAGAAGAGAACCAAGAAGAGAATTGTCTGCCCACTTCCCGGATTGCTAAAGTCAAAGTACGCAAGGCCATCTTATAACCTTCGGATCATCTTCTTATCTGCCTTTATCGATGAGGTCGCACGGTGAAGTGTGTCTTGATTTTCGACGGAGTTACTTGCCGCTGAACGAGGGGGACTAGTTGGCAGGTTTCTACCTGGGCGTTTTTGCACTGTCGTTAACAGTTTCATTTCTGCTTACCAGACAGGTTCGCAGGCTCGCCGTGGCACAGGGTTGGTTAGCAGTGCCGACAGTTGATCGGCACCTCCACCGGATGCCTGTTCCGCGCCTCGGTGGCATAGCTATTTTCTCAGCGTTCCTTTTCAGCATAGCGACCGCGTTGTTAGTGAATGCAAGATTGCACAAGCTGCCGAGTGGATTGTCCGCCCAGTCTTTTTCGACCATCCTCTTCCCCGGCCTGCTGATTTTCCTACTTGGCGTTTTCGACGACCTTCGCGGTCTCGGGCCCTACGTGAAGTTCTCAGTCCAAGCGCTAGCCGGGGGTATGTTGTTCCTCGGCGGTCTGCGCATCCTGGACCTGCCGATTGTCTTTGGAGCACATCAGTTCCCCTGGTTTGTCGGATTGCCCCTCACTGTTCTTTGGGTCTTGGCCATCACGAATGCGTTCAATCTTATTGACGGTTTGGACGGCCTGGCGGCCGGATCCGCTCTGTTTTCCACATTGGTTGTATTTGTGGTTGCCCTGGTAAGCCAGTCGTCTTTAGTTGCTCTGATGACAATTGCACTGGCCGGAGCCATTCTGGGATTTCTGCGCTTTAACTTTAATCCCGCCACTATTTTCCTGGGGGATTGCGGCAGCCTGTTCATCGGGTTCCTGCTTAGCGCCCTGGCTCTGGAAGGCGCGCAAAAGGCGCCCACGATTGTGGCCGTTGCCATTCCAGTGGTTTCATTCGGGTTGCCGATACTTGAAACAGCCCTTTCCGTGCTGCGTCGCCTTATCAGCGGAAGACCCGTGTTCACCGCCGATCGCGAACACATTCATCACAAACTCTTGCAGCGAGGGCTCTCACACCGCCAGGTCGTCATCGTCCTGTACGCTGTTTCGGCGCTTTTCGGGTTGGTAAGCCTCTTTCTGTTATGGCCCACGGGCAGTTCGTTAGGATTGGTGCTTGCGGTTCTCGGAACGGGCATTTGGCTGGGCGTGCAGCACCTGGGTTATCTTGAATTTGGTGAGCTTCGCCGGGTGGCGCTGCGGACCATGGAGCAAAGACAAATTTTCGTTAACAATCTCGCAATTCGCCGCGCTACCGAAGAACTCAAGAAGATACGAGACTATGAGCAGTTGTGCCGCGTGCTGGTCGCGGCGTTCGAGGCGAACGATTTTGATGGATTCCGTCTGACTGTAAAACTTCTTCCAAACGAGCATTCGGTTATTGATCTTGTTCGACTTTCCCAGCGCCAACAGGAAAACATTTATTTCGATTGGCAAAAGGCGGGCACCGTTACCTTCGGTGATTCTCTGGCCAGTTGGCAGCTCACGTTGGATCTAGTCACCACTTCTAATCGCAGGCGAGGTTTCCTCACGATTCACAGGCTGTATACGCAACGTGGTTTGCAGATGGACGTAAATCACCTCACCTCGATTTTTCCCGTGGCTCTCGCCGACGCTCTGGACAGAATTCTCGGCCAGGAAGCAGAGTTCATCACGGAACAGGATGCCAGTGTGATGGTGGCGGAAGCAGGCTAATACCTAAGCTTCAGATACGGAAAGCAGCCGCGTCGCAGCCAGCTTTAGAGTGCACGCATCGGAGCTAAAAGGCTACCCCTTTACAGTTGGGCGGAAGCGTAAGAATTGATTTCGCAGTTCAACGAGATTTCTTCAAATTGCGGTGCGGTCCATTCCATCCTGCGATCTCCTGAAGTTTCTGGTTCTAGCGCGCAACCTATTCGATGCACTCTGCTCTAATTCGGTTAGCTGGCTGGAAATGTGCCCAGTTTATCCACAACTGGAACCACCTGAAGCACTTTCGTGAACCCATTCACCCATTTACCTTTTCACATTCCTGCTCCGAAGGACCCTGAACTAAATGATGCGTTCGATGACTGCCAGTGATGTCAATTTTCTTTCTCTTCAATGTGCCGTCTTCTGCGCCGAATGTGAGCTGATCAGTGAAAACAACACTGGCCGTTGCCTCGCCTGTGGCAGCCAGGCGCTGCTTAGTCTCTCACGAGTAATGGGGGGATCATTGCGGGGCCAGCAAACCGCGTATCTGATAGCCGACGCCGAGCTCGACCGCTTAGTCCGTGAATTACTCCGCACGGTGCCGCGCCCTACTTCCCCAGTTCTGGACAATAGGCTTCGTTTTGTGGGTGCACCATCTGTTCCTGGCCGCCATCATGTTCGCTCCGCTGAGCCGCCTTTGTGCGCCGTCGATGCCGCGGTCAACCCTTCCGATGTGCTTGAGCTGGAAATCCAGCCGGGAGAAATGGATTTAGAACCAGGAATTAACATCATCGCAGAGCGTGCCCAGGCTTTGACCGGCGCTACCGGTGCCGCTATTGCATTACGTAAGGGCGACGAGATCGTGTGTCGTGCTCGAACGGGGCGCACCGCGCCGGATCTGGGCGTGCGCCTGCAGACCGATTCCGGGCTTTCCGCCGATTGCGTCCGCCGGGGAGAGATCCTGCTCTGTCACGATGCTGAGAGCAATCCGCAAGTCGATCTCGCCAGCTGCCGCCGCTTGGGTGCGCGCTCCATTTTGGTTGCCCCGTTACGACATCTCCGGAGGACTCTCGGCGTCTTCGAAGTCCTCTCGTCGACTCCTTACGCTTTTGACCAACGCGATATTGGTACTATGCAACTGCTAGCCAGCCTGATGGTTGCCGCTATTTCCCGCCTATCAACCATCAAACCGCCTCAATCCTGGCAGGAAGCTGCCTCGGACAATGGATTCCCTGCTTGTGCCCGGTTCTGACCCTGGAATTCAAGACCAGCCAACAGGGGTTTTTTGAGGGCAGGTCTACCCCATCACGGTGAAAAGAATGCTTCTTTCTGGCACGGTTCGCGATACTATGTAGCGGGAATGGTGCTATGGAGCCGTTGGGAATCCAGCCGGTTATTGGCGCGGACGCCAAATTTGTTCTTCCCGAACGACGGCGCCGTCCCCGGCTTAAAGCCCATACTCCCGCATACGCAAGTTTCATCGGCGATTCCGCTAGCGTGACGCTGGACCTCAGCGAGATCGTCAATATCAGCGAAGACGGTATCAGTATTCAGGCGGTTCCACCCCTTGAGCCGAACCGGCACGTGAATCTCTGCATCGATCTTTCTGAAACCAACACCTATATTCACACTACCGGATTTGTGGTCTGGTCCGACGGTTCGGGACGCGCGGGTATACGTCTACCCAATCTCCCTGATGCGTCGCGCCAGCAGCTCCGCGAATGGCTGTTTCTAAATGCGTTGGCAGCCTGTGCCGCCCAGGCAGCTGAAGCCAAATCTGCGGAAGAGATTGGCGATTTGTCGGCGTCTGGCGAGGCGGCCAGCGCGCCTGCTGTCGCGAGAGACTACACCACACTGCTGGCCGCGTTGGCCGCCGTACAAAAAGAAGCAGAATCTTTTGGAACGAACCTGGACGCGGCTTTGCAACTAATTGCCGAGAGGGCCCAAGCG
>QIAS01000144.1:4643-5174 GCA_003225615.1 Acidobacteriota bacterium
TCGCGCGCGCGCTGGTTCCGATGCCCCTCCGCATGGTGCGCGACTCCAGGTTGGTTGTGGCTTTTCGGGTGAATGCGTCCGCAGCGGGCGGTTGCTTCGTTGCGAAGATTCCGAAACCGATCCCTACGTAGACCGTGAAAGTTGCCGTGCGCTGGGCATCCGCTCGATAGTGGCAGCACCGATCCGCTTGGGCGATAAGGTCATTGGTTTGCTCGAAGTGTTTTCTCCAGATCCATACGCCTTTAACGAGAGCGACAGCGAGGCCATGCAGCGCTTCGCTGAGACCGTTCTGGCGACTCTGAATCGCTGCCGAGTCTCCGCCACCCGGGCAAACTCCGGTCAGCGCCTTCCCAGTGGCCTGTTTCCGACGGCACCGGTTTTGAAAGGCAAGCCTGCCACCGTGCCACTGGTTCAGAGCGCGCAACGGCTACGGGGTGTGCCAGTACACCGTGCTCATCTGCTGGTACTGCTTGCCGTGGCCGCTCTTATCGCGTTAGTTCTGGGGTTCCTGCTGGCGCCCTGGATAGATAG
>QIAS01000144.1:5214-8493 GCA_003225615.1 Acidobacteriota bacterium
CGCAGCAACTCCGAAAATCGCCTCAATGAAGACTGTGGCGGAAGCCGCTTCCATCGACGATCTGCGTAACCTTGCGGAACAGGGCGATGCGGCCGCCCAGTTTGCGTTGGGAGCACATTACGCGACGGGCGAGGATATTAAACAGGACTTGGGCGAAGCCATCCCATGGTTCGTCAAGTCCGCGGAGCAGGGCAACGTGGCAGCCCAGTCTGCCCTGGGTGCTTACTACTCAGTGGGTCGGGGCGTGCCTCACGACGTGACCAGGGCTTACTTCTGGTCCGTTCTAGCCCGCGCCAGCGGTGATGAGGTGAGCAAGTACCGCGTTCCCATTCTTACGGCCCATATGACTCGAAACCAGATTCTGGCTGTCCAACAAGAAGCCGACAATTGGCTAAAGCAGCACCAGCTTGCCAGAAATTCCAATCCCGTCCATTGAAGCCGGCCGCGAAGCAGTTCCTTAGGACGTCTCGACCTTTCGCCAGCTCCGCAGATTAAACACGTACAGCACAATGCAGAACAGATTAGCGGGGATGAAGCCGAATTGCGCGGTCTTTACACCAATAATGCAAACGATGACGCTATTAATACCCGCAATTACCCAGCCTTGCCAGAATCTCTTTCCAACCAGTACGGTCGAGAGAACCGTCAACACACAAGACAAATAGTCGAGCCTTAAGGCCACGGAATGAACCTCCCTATCTGCACCAGTGTGGGGCAGGTGAGCGGACTTTTCCTGTCACGCAAGTACTAGTTGAGGCATTACGTTGGGGAGATTACTTAAGGTCATTCTGCAGGCAGCAGAGTCCCGCCGGTGAGCTCATAGAGTCGGCGCAAGCGCCTTCAAGTTGTTAAAATAGAGACAGGCGGTTCTCCCAATGCCCACCCTCCGCGACATCGTCAACCAAAACGTCCGCGAAGGCGATCTCTACGAGAAGCTCGACCGCAATCGCGTTCGCTGCTACGCCTGCGGGCATTGCTGCCCCATTCCCGAGGGCCAGCCCGGGGTCTGCAAGGTGCGCTACAACAAGGGTGGGACTCTCTACGTGCCCTGGGGCTATGTTGGCGGAGTGCAATGCGATCCCATTGAGAAGAAGCCTTTCTTTCATGCCTATCCCGGAGCCCTTGCCTATAGCTTCGGAATGCTGGGCTGCGATTTGCATTGCTCCTATTGCCAGAACTGGGTCACGTCGCAAGCATTGAGGGATCCGAATGCGGTTTCGCCTCCGCTGGAAGCTTCCCCGGAAGCATTAGTTCAGGATGCGCTCCGTCAAGGGGCGAAGGTGCTTGTCAGCACGTACAACGAGCCGCTGATTACCAGCGAGTGGGCAGTCGCGGTATTCAAAAAAGCCAAAGCGGCAGGTCTGGTTACGGGATTTGTTTCCAACGGCAACGGCACGCCCCAGGTGTTGGAATACCTTCGTCCCTGGGTTGATCTGTACAAAGTGGATCTCAAGAGCTTCGACGATCGTCACTACCACGAGCTTGGCGGTCGACTTGGTCCGATCCTCGAAACCATCCGCAGTCTTCACAGCATGGGTTTCTGGCTGGAAATCGTTACGTTGCTGATCCCCGGCTTCAACGATTCTGACGATGAGCTCCGTCGCCTGACCGAATTCGTGGCCGGCGTCTCCCCCGATATACCCTGGCACGTCACTGCGTTCCACAAAGACTACAAAATGACCAACCCAGAAGACACAACGGCGGACGATCTGCTTCGGGCGGCCGAGATAGGGAGCGAAGCGGGACTACGCTACATCTATCCCGGGAATCTGCCGGGCATGGTCGGTGACGGGGAAAATACCTATTGCCAGCATTGTCGAGAGCTACTGATCAAGCGCTACGGCTATCTGGTTGAGGAATATCGAATCACCGCGCAAGGTTGCTGCCCGTCCTGTGGCAGCACTGTTCCCGGCCGCTGGTCTGAGGGGTTTGAGGGCCAGATTACCTCGCATCCTTTCTTGCCGCATCGGCGTTCTCGTTTAGTTACAATCCTCAATCAGTAGTCAACCCAAATTGATGCACAGACGCGGCCTTCCACTAGCTCTCGTATTTTTGTGCCTGCTTGCGGGTTGTTCACCGCGCGATTTTCTCACGCGGCGCCTGGCTGCCGATCTCATCGCCGCTTCCCCGAGCTTTAAAACTGTGCAGGAGTTCTGGCTTCGTATCGGTGTAATTTCCAACAAAGAGTACCTTTCACCCGAATACCTCGTTTTGCAGCACGCTGGATGGATTAGTGGGACCCCGGCAAAATGTCCTCCGGCCGTGGTCCCCCCACCGTGTTGGGACGTGGTTTTGACCCCCATCGGTGTAGAAACTTTTCGTGACCTAATCGCGAGCAGCGACGTAAGTAAGCAGTACTTCAGGGTATCCACGGCGCGACGGGAGTTAGTCACCATTACCGGCATCAGCAAGAACGCAAATCTTGCCGACGTGGATTTCACCTGGAAATGGGTTCCGCTGAATGAGGTTGGCGACGCACTCTACGCTGGAGGCGTGCAGTACAAGTCAAGTGTCGCTTTCAAGCACTACGACGATGGTTGGCGCGTGGTGGAAGGCAGCAGTCCGGTTAAGAATGTACAAGACTTGGAGGACGCGCTCAAAAACCCCGAACCCGCCCAATGACGCTCAAATCTGGACCGCGACACAAAAACTACATAAAATACATTTACAAGAACTCTCTGTTCACGCTCATTCTTCTGCTCGCGACCTCTTCCGCTCTTCACGCCGATTCCCTCGACGATCTCGCGCGCGACCTCTGGGTCTGGCGCGCCTCCGAGCAGCCCATCTCCACCGATGACATTCCTCGACTCGTGCGGCCTGACCCTGACCACTGGCTCCCGGACTGGTCGCCTGCCGCGGTGACCCGCTATCGTCAGCAACTCGAACAATTCGAGTCGCGCTGGAAAAAGCTTGATCCCTCGGGCTGGCCAATCCCCCGCCAGGTCGACTATCGGCTCATAGGATCCGCGATCTCCCGTGTTCGCTGGGAACTCGATCTCACTCGCAACTGGCAGAGGAATCCTTTGTTCTACATGGACCAAAGCCTCGGCGCGTACTTCCATCTTTTATTGCAGCCACCGCCTTTCGACGCGAACCGCACTCGCCATATCGTCGAAACCCTGGCTTCGATACCACGCACCGTAGATTATGCCAAGCAGAATCTCACGCAGCCTGTCCGGCCGTTTGCCGGGCTCGCCCTCGACCAGCTTCAGGACATTCGGCCCCGTCTGCTGAAATCGGTCCGCGAACTCAAGACATTGCTTGACTCCGCATATGCCC
>QIAS01000144.1:8544-9152 GCA_003225615.1 Acidobacteriota bacterium
TTACCGCGACTGGCTCACCCGGCGCTTGCCGTCGATGCCCACCGAAAGCGCGGTCGGCCGCGACGCCTATATTTTCTTCCTGAAAAATGTCGCGCTCCTGCCCTACACGCCCGAGCAGCTGCTGCGCATGGGACGGGAAGAATGGGCCCGTTCCGTCGCTTTCCAGACTTACGAGGAGCATCGCAACCTGGCCCAACCGCAACTCGCGCTCTTCAAAGATCAAGCCGAACAGATCGCCCGCGAAGAGAAGGACGAACTCGCCGTGCGCCAGTATCTGGAAGCAAAAGAAATTCTCACCGTTCCTTCATGGGTACAGCACTACCGCTTCTTGCCGCTTCCCGGTTATCTCGAGCCACTTTCTGGCGTCGGGGAGAACGATGACTTCACCGGCCCCGGCCGCCTGAACGACAACGGAATCCGTTACATCCCGGCGCCCAGCCCGAATCTCGGCTATTTTGCGCTCGCGACCGCCAAAGATCCGCGGGGAGAGATCGTGCATGAAGGCGTGCCCGGGCACTACTTCCAACTAGTGCTCTCATGGGCTAATCCCGATCTCATTCGCCGTCACTACTACGATTCGGGCGCCAACGAGGGCATCGGTTTCTACG
>QIAS01000144.1:9200-13917 GCA_003225615.1 Acidobacteriota bacterium
CTGCGGGTGGAAGTCGACGTCAAGCTCGCGTTGGGCGAATTCACTATCGACCGAGCCGCCGAATATCTAAAAACCACGGTGCCGATGGACGCCACGACTGCTCACGCCGAAGCTGCCTTCTTCGCCTCTGCTCCCGGCCAAGCCATCTCCTATCAAACAGGAAAATTGCAGATTCTGCAGTTCCTTGCCGACGCCCGCAGCCAGCAAGGCGAGAAGTTCCAACTCCGCGCCTTCCATGATTTCCTGTGGCAAAACGGCAATGTGCCCATAGTCCTGCAGCGCTGGGAACGGTTGGGCCTGAAAGACGATGTCGACGCCCTGAGAAGCCTCCACTAACTACAAAACACGTGGGGACGGTCGCCCTCGACTCCGCTCAGGGCAGGCTCTCAGCTACGAGCAAAAACTGAGGCTGTTCTTCTGCGGGCCAGGCCCAGTCCCCATTTGCACTCTCGGCGGCGACGTTGTATACGTACCAATTCCCCTATGACCAAACAAAACTCGTGCTTCACACTTGTTTTAAGTCTTGTCATCTGTACTCTTCTTGCCCAGGCTCAGAAACCACCGCTTACCCTCGACGACCATTTCAACTCCGTCGGCTTCACCGCTCTCAAGCTCTCTCCCGACGGCAGTGCTGTCGTTATCGGCACTGAGCGCGCCGATTGGGACCAGCAAATCTTCCGCAAAGATCTTTGGCTTTACCGCGACGACGGGCATGGCGGCGGTCTTGTCCAATTAACCCAGTCGGGCCATGACACCAACCCGCAATGGTCACCGGATGGCCGCTGGATCGCTTTTCTCTCCGAACGCAAAATTGCCCCCGGAAAGGAAGGCGATTCCGTTGACACGGAAGCTGATCCGAAAGATAAAGAGATCGCGCAGATCTACCTGATCTCGCCCAACGGAGGCGAAGCTTTCCCCATAACCCAAGGCGAGGAAGAAGTGCACGCTTTCTCTTGGTCTCCCGATTCGCACACGCTCTACTTCGCCACGCGCCAGCCCTGGACCAAGGAGCAGAAGGACGCCTACAAAAAAGACTGGAAAGACGTTGTGCAGTATCGTGCGGCGGAACGTGGAGACATGATCTTCAGCCTGGACGTGAGCGACGCGATTGTCCGCCATGCCGCCGCAGGCACGAAAGAAACTCCCGAAGCCGAAAAGTCGGCTGATACGACGGCAGGAACGAAGCCACTCTCCAAAACGCCGTGGCGCATTCAGCAACTGGAGACTTCGCCCAACGGCCACCAGATCGCGTTCGTGACGAGTTCAATTTCCGAGCGCCAGGAAAAAATCGGTGAGTTCGAAATCTATGTTGTAGATCTCGCCAACGCCGCTCCGGATCGGGCTCCGCGCCAGCTCACTCACAACGAAGCCGTCGAGCAGGATCTTCATTGGGGAGGCGACGGCCGCCACGTTTTTTTTCAAGTTGATCTCGGGTCGGTAGAAGGCAAATACAAGGACACACAGACTCGGCTGTACTGGGTTGATACACAATCAGGCCAGGTGCAGCGCTGGGCCGCAGATTTTGCCGGTCCTGTCACGCGCTACGCTATCGGCCCTGACGGCGCGGTGCTGGCGTCAGGTCGCCTGGGTACCGAGGTGCAGATTTACGCGCAATCCAAACTCGCTGCTGCTTTCACCCGGCAGACTGGCTGGGCGGGAAGTTATGAGGTGGTCACAACGGCGCAACACTCGCCGCATATTGCGTTCGTGTACTCCACTCTCGAAAAGCCTATCGAGGTTTATCTTGCCGAGGGCGCGGACAAGCTGCAGCAAGCCCGCGCAATCACGTCTTTCAACCAGTTTTTTATCCAACGCGAACTTCCCAAAGGCAAGCCCTATCGCTGGAAAGCGGACGACGGCAGCAGCGTCGAAGGCATGCTCATGTATCCGCCGGGAAAGTTCGAAGCCAAAAACTTGCCTATGTTCGTGCTGATTCACGGCGGCCCTGCCGACGCTGACGGTAATCACTTCGAAACCGATTGGTATCAATGGGACCGACTGGCCGCCACTCAGGGCTGGCTGGTTTTCGAGCCCAATTACCGCGGTTCCAGCGGTTACGGTGACAAATTTCTCGAACAGATTGTGCCGGAAATCGTCTCCCGCCCCGGCAAGGATATTCTCGAAGGCGTTGACGCCTTGGTCAAAGATGGAATTGCCGATCCCGATCACCTCGCCGTTGGCGGCTACAGCTACGGCGGCTACATGACCAACTGGCTCATAACCCAGTTTCCCCGCTGGAAAGCCGCGGTTACTGGCGCTGGAGCGGTAGAACATGTCGGCAACTGGGGCAACGACGACACGACCTTCGACGATGCATATTTTCTAGGAGGCCTACCGTGGCAAGCTCAGCAGCGCTATCACGACGAAGCCGCTATTTTCCAGATCGAGAAGGTCCGCACCCCAACCCATATTGTGGGTGGCGCGGAAGACATCCGCGTTGCGGTCCAGGAAGACTATTTACTTGATCGGGCGCTGCACGAAATGAACATCCCCAGCACACTGCTCATTTTCCCTGGAGAAGGTCATTCACTGGGCAAAAACCCATGGCACGGGAAAATTAAAGTCCGCGAAGAATTGAAGTGGCTGCAGAAATACGGGGAAATCGTCTCGAAGCAATGAAGTGTCTTATGACAGGCTACTGGCCTGTCGAAGCTCCCGACGCGCTAGCCATTTTCACCCGGTGGGAACCGGCAGCGTAGCGAGCAATGCCTTTGTACAGAGCCTCGGCAATCCGCTGGCGATAATTGGCCATCTGTAAATTCTGCTCATCGGTTGGGCTGCTGACGAAGGAAACCTCAGCCAGAATCGAAGGCATTGCAGTACCGGTCAGCACAACAAAAGAAGCGCGCTTGACGCCGCGGTTGCGAATTGAGGGATTCTGCTCCGCCAGCATGCTGAATAACGAGCGTTGCACAGTCGTGGCCAGTAGTCGCGATCCTTCAATTTTGTCGCGCAGTTCGACGGTGGATAGGGCCGCAGGCGTAAATACCTTGTTCAAGCTGCCATTCTCCCGCTTCTCGATTTCGCGCGAGCCCGGGGGTGTGAAGAAATTCGTGTAGTACGTCTCGACGCCTCGTGCCGAAGCCAGATCACTATAGTTGGCGTGAATCGAGACAAACAGATCGGCTTGGGACTGGTTGGCTACGTCGGCGCGCTGGTCGAGAGAAATGTAAGCATCGTCCTTTCGCGTATAGATAACTTCACTTCCCAGGCGGTTTTCCAACATTTCGCCGAGCCGCTGCGAGATATCAAGCACCAGGTCCTTTTCCAGCAGGCCTTTGCGACCCACCGTTCCTAAATCCCATCCACCATGTCCGGCGTCGACAACGATGCGGAACTTAGGCATGTGAGCCCGCAACTGAGCGTCTTCGTTGTTGTGCGGTAGGGAAGCCGTTTGTTTCGGCGAATTCCCCTTGAACAGGTCAACCTTTTCTCTCGTCTCAGCCGTCGCGGAATGCACTCCGCGGACTTCCACTACCAGGCGATAGGGATTGGCCTCCAAACTCACGGAAAAATTCGAGCCACCTTTGGTATCCAGCACTATGCGCGTGACGCCCGCCATGGGTTGCGCCACGCGCACGCGGCTTAATTGCGGATCTCCGACTTCGATGTTCTTTCCCTTTAGCGACGCTGACAGAATCGTGTCGTGCAGATCGAAGTAGATTCGTTCTGGTGAGCCCAAGCGATGCACTTCGTAAGGCACCTGGTCCTGCATATCAATCACTACCGTGCTGCTACTGGCCGACGACCAGTGACGTATGCCGGTAATGCGCGGCAGGACCCCTGGTTTTGCCTCGGCAATCGAGCGGCTTTCTTCCTCGATGGGCACAGGGGATGGGATCGAATTTTGCGAGGCCGGCTGGTTGGCATTCAGATCTGACGGAATGGCGGCCGGTGAGAACCCCGGGCTCGGATTCTCTGGTTGAGTCATAGAGGCAGAGGACTGCGCGGCTGGCGGATCGGTTGGGGGAGAAGCTGGAGGAACTGCAACTGCAGCTTGAACTCTATTGCTGTCTGTCGCTGCTATACGGGGTGCCGTGTTGCTGACTTTCCAATACACACCCCCGGCCAGGAGGCCCGCGACCACGACCACAACCGCCACCACCATGAGTCCAGGACTCGATGACCAGTTGCTGTCGTAGGCAGGGAAAAACGACGGTTCATCCTCGCGTAAAGCTTCAGGTGAGCGCGGCGGAATTGGGGTTGGGACAGCTGCCGCCCGCACGGGAGCGGGTTCGGAGATAGCTTGCTCGGGAGTGACCCAGGTGGCGACGCGTGCTGCCTGAATCAGCCTGAGCTCCTCTTCCGGCTTCAGCGCAGCCACAATAAGCTCGGCCAGCAGGCTCAGACTGCGAACGTCGCTATCATTAAACGCGTGTGCATCGCGAGAAAACGCTTCCAGCAGACCAACGACCGTGTGCCGTCCATAAAGAGGCACTGCCACGACCGAACGCGTATCCAGCCGGCGGCAGGCTTGCAAGTCCACACGTGGATCGGTCTCCACGTCATCACAACGGACAATCTTGCCCGACCGGAAGCATGCGCCAGAAAATCCTGACTTGGGGTCCAGTTTGGCGCCCGCATCCGGAGCGATGATTCCCGCGGATCCGCGGCAAATGATGGCATCGCCCTCTGCCAGGGCGATCGCTACACCGTCCGCGCCGGTGATGGCGAGGGCCCGTTCCGCCACGAGTCCCAGTACCTCATCGAGCACGAA
>QIAS01000145.1 GCA_003225615.1 Acidobacteriota bacterium
TAAGCGGGGGCTCAACGCTTCTTCGGTTATCACCAGGCCGCCCCGAAAACGTGAATTATTGACAAATTCTTGACTTTTCTTTTGATCCCCGCCCTTCTAAGGTTTCATATGAGCTAAGCGCGTTCGGCTAGCGAGGAAGGCAAATCGCATATCCATTGAGCCCGGGCCTGGTTTGATAACAAGAACTGAGAGAATGTTCAGAAATCACATTTGGACAATTCGCCGCCGTGCTAGCTTGGCTGTTGACACAAGGCAAGTGTGGCCGAGATACTGAATCAATTTTTCGCCCATCTTCGGTCTTCGGGACGCTATGAATTCTTGCGGTATTTTCCTAACTTATGAGCGCCGCCGGAAGGCACTGCCATTTCTGGTAGTGTCCTTCATTCTCATCGGCTGCATCTCGGCTCTTGGTCAGGGTGCGAAAGTCACCGCCCTCTCGGAACCTATTAAAGAAGAAGATAGCGACCATTGGCGTGCCCGCGACGTTTGGTTCATGCGGGGGCGGCAGATGCCCGGGCAGTCTTCGGCGGCACTGCTTTACAAGGCGCAGCAGAAGAAGATGTGGTTGCGGGCCAAGCGGGCAGCGGCCATGCGGGCTCAGACCGGCGTGGTGCCATTCACTTCGACCTCTGCGGGATGGGATTCACTTGGGCCTGCACCACTGGCATCGGACGCCAGCGGGGTGGGTATCCAGGATTATAACTGGGTCTCGGGACGCGCCACATCTGTCGCTGTCGATCCGGCAGATCCGACCGGAAATACGGTCTTCCTCGGTGGGGCTTTTGGCGGCCTTTGGAAATCCACGAACGCCGGCGCTGCGAGTCCCAATCCGGCCAGCGTGACCTGGACTCCGCTCATTGATGACCAGTTCACGTTGGCGGTGGGTGCGATTGCTATTCAACCTGGCAACAACAATCCATTCAGCAGCGTCGTCCTGGTGGCTACGGGCGAGGCTAACAGTTCTGGTGACTCATACTACGGCCGGGGAATTCTGCGCTCGGCAGATGGCGGCAGCACTTGGACTCTAATCAGCTCGGGCGATAGCGGCACACATCCATTCCTCGGTCTGGGTTTCACCAAGATCGCATTCAGCACGAATCCGAATCTGGTCGTCGCGGCATCGGCGGCGTCCAGCGTCGGGATCGAAACTGGAGCTATCACCAACAGCACGCGTGGGCTCTACACCTCGATTAATGGAGGGCAGACCTGGAGCTTGCACATTCCGGTTGACCCGAACAGTCAACCCATATCACCCGCAGCTTCAGTCACAGCTGTCGTGTTCAATCCGGCGATGGGACTCTTCTATGCGGCCGTGCGGTACCACGGTATCTATTCCTCGCCTGACGGGGTGACCTGGTCGCGGCTGGCCAACCAGCCGGGCGGCACGAAATTGTCCACGACGGCTTGCGCCACAACTCTGCCGCAAACGCCCACGTGTCCCATTTATCGCGGCGAGTTTGCGATTGTCCCTGGCCGCAATGAGATGTATGTCTGGTACGTAGATGTAAACGAAAATGATCAAGGCATATGGCAGAGCACGAATGGAGGCGCCAGCTGGACAGCCATCAACGACACTGGAATAACCAACTGCGGAGACCAGGGTAATAGTGGCTGTGGAACTCAGCAAGGGGCTTACAACCTGGAACTGGCAGCCGTGCCCAACGGTGCGGGCACGGATTTATATGCCGGCGCAATCAACATTTTCAAATGCTCCATTAACAGCAGCAACCCGACTTGCTCCTCGAGTCCCTTTCTAAATCTCACGCATGTCTACGGTTGCAGTGCAATAGCAAGAGTGCATCCTGACCAGCACGGGGTTGCGTTTCCCTTTCCACCGCCGAGCGGGAAGGCGCTACTGTACTTCGCCAATGACGGCGGCATCTATCGCGCGCTGGACGGTTTTGCTCTGACGACAGGCACTTGCGGCGGCAGCAATTCATTCGACAGCTTGAACCAGACATTGGGCTCCATGACGCAGTTCGTGGCTTTCTCTCAACATCCGGCCGACGCCAAAACGATTCTTGGTGGCACGCAGGACAATGGCTCTCCGGCAACAACGCAGGCCACGACCAATACTAGTTGGCTCAACGTAAACGCCGGGGATGGTGGCTACAACGCGATAACTCCGAGCTCACCACTGGACTGGTTTGTCTCCAATCCTGATATCCCGCCACATGGACTTGAGATTGATCATTGTTCGCTAGGCATCAACTGCAACACGGGAGACTTCTTCAACGGTGCCGTAGTGACGAGTGTGCAGTTGGGCAATGACGACGGAGACTTTTACTTCCCCTACATTCTGGACCCGCAATCGGACCATGAACTTCTCGTCGGCACTTGTCGTGTTTGGCGCGGTGGTCCCAGCACCAGCAGCACCGGGGCATACACGGCTTTGAGCAATAATTTCGAGACTGGGAGCACCGCTGCCTGCACGGGAAACGAAGTAAATCTGGTGCGTGCGATCGCGGCAGGCGGTCCGAAGGACACCAATGGCTTTTCTAATGTGGTCTATGCGACCACGAACGGGACCGGCCCCATCGCCGGCAGTCCGACCGGCGGAGAGGTACGGGTCACGACCAATGCTGCCAGCGGAAATCCCGCGCTGTTTACTAATGTGGCCGGCTCCATTAATCCCAGCCATTTCGTCGTTTCGTCGGTTGCGATTGATTCGTCTGACCCTACTGGCAAAACCGCTTACGTCACGATTATGGGTTTCGGAGTCCCGCACGTGTGGAAGACGACGAACGCCGGCGCTTCGTGGACAGACTTCACCGGCAACTTAATCAGTTTCGATGCGCCCGCGAACTCGATTGTGGTCGATTCCACTACCACTCCCTCTACGGTCTACGTGGGAACCGACGTGGGGGTTTTCTCCAGCAGCACAACAACTCCAAGTTGGACCGAAGTAGGGCCTCAGCCTTCGCCCGGCGCTTCAGGTTTCCTCCCGAATGTTCCCGTGACAGCACTGAAGATCTTCAAGACCAGCACTTCAAGACGGCTGCGGGCTTCGACCTACGGCCGCGGTATCTGGGAATTCGTTCTCTTCGCCGGACCCGACTATGTAATCGACATCGGCGACACGCCGCAAACTATTTTCCCCACGCAGACAGCAACTTTCCATGGCACGTTGACCGGGCAGAACGGCTACACCAGCTCGGTCGCGCTGAGTTGCACCGGATCAGTCCCCCCCGGATGCACGCCCGCACCTACCCCAATAACCGCGACCGCGTCCCCCGCACCGTTTACAGCCACTACCGGAACCATCAGCGCGGTGAACAACTACTCTTTCAATGTCCACGGAGTAGGCAACGATGCTAACACCGTGACCCACGATGCCCCGGTGCTCTTGCAGGTGGTGGACTTCGCACTCGGTCCCCCATCACCCACTAGCGTACAAGTCGTGCAGGGATTCAATTCACAGCAAATCCAAATGCAGGTCACTGGCCAGGGAGCGTTCAGTGATGTCGTAATGCTCGCCTGCAACAGCGCAGTAGTCGGAGTTAGCTGCACTTTCGACAATCCGAATCCAGCGGTCACTACTTCCGCGCCCGCGACAGTAAACATGACCGTGAACACGACGATCGCAACGCCGCTGGGCAGTGGGAGCGTCACAATTTCAGCCACGGTATCGGGAGCGCCAGCCTCTAAGACGCGCGCTCTGCCGATCACCGTGACTTCCGCCGGCTACGCAATGACCATCTCCAACTCCCCTCTAAAGCTCTTGGATGGGCAGAGCGGCACTTTTAATGGAACGCTCACCGCTCTGAACGGCTACAGCAATCTCGTCAATATCGGTTGCCTGGGAGGCACTCTCCCTTCACCGTGCACAGGAACGAGTGCAACACCC
>QIAS01000146.1:0-8496 GCA_003225615.1 Acidobacteriota bacterium
CAGGCAGGAGTTTCTGTTCGAGTGCGATGGATTCCGGGAACAAACCCGCCTGCATAGTGACCCAAGATTACTCGCGCGCCCGACAAATGCAAAGGTGGATACAATGCGTTTTCGATCCTTGTCGACGCTGCAGGTCGCGGTCATAGCTGCCGGCCCATAAATGCTGGTCGGAGGGGCCGGTAGCGGGTCGGCGTTGCCGCAAGCTGAAGGAGAAGAGTATAGGTAGGCGGCCAAGGGGATGCTAAGCCGCTTTTTCCGCTGACTTGTCTAGCCAGTATCGATCACAAACGCGGTTGGCGATTTCCCACAGGTCGTCGAATTCTCCTATGCGCGGGACGACGATGCAGCATCGCAAGCTCGCGAATAACGGTTTCAATTCCTGATCGGACTGCGGTTGGATTAAAAGCGTCCACAGTCTAACCAGGCCCGTTTACACCGCTTAGAAAGCCGCCCAAGTGCGCTGTCAGCACCACAAAGGCAACGGCCAGAAATTCGATCGGCAGACGGTAGCATGGCAAAGCTTCTGTCCGCCGCCGTGCGCGGAAATTTACCCACCAGAGCAGCCAGATCATCACGCTCGAAAGGCACGCAAGTACCAAGTGCAACAGCAGAATTCCCTTCAGTTTTTGCCCTTCAAGCTGGAATCGCCACGCGAGAATACCCGTGGCAAGAACCGGGATCGTCGAAATCGCTGCCACTAGCAGGTTGTAATAGGCTGCGTCCGCCAGGCTGCGTCGCTTCGTCCAGTGCGCTATCAGATCGAACGCTACTGCCCCAATAAACAGCGCGATCGGAAAATGGATGAGCACCACATGCTGCGCATGCCGAGCGAGCAGCACCGTCCTCAGATCAAATGGATTCAACCCTGTCCGGAATAGCGCTATTGCCACGTCGAAATAACCTCAGCGAATAGAAGTGCTGTTCCCTCAGAAATATTCTGGTGTTTCCAGTTAGATAAACCGAACTGATGAGGTTTTATTCCCAGCGGTGCGCAGCACTTTGGCTGTGTCGGAATGGTTCGGGCTGGGAGCCGAATAGCGTCAAGTCGATATACTGCCCTGCTTTGAATTGGAAGCCAGGTGGCTTTTTAAAGTGAAATGCCGTAAAGGGTCTGCTGGGGGAAATAGCGATTGCCCCTGACTCCTCTGATCACCTGGCCGGAGGTCGCGCACCCAGGCCTCGGCCTATCAGGGATGAAATTCTTGAATCTTCAGCGCTGGTGGATGAAGAAATACATCAGCGCGGCGATGATCAGTAATGCGAGCAAGAAGCGGACGACGTTCCAACTGCCACTAGTCTCGGGAGTGATTGGGGAGTTGGCAATCGTCGCACTGCTGAAGTCCGCACTTGCGGTTTTCGCGTTTACTAATTTCAAATCTTCTATTTTGGTGTCATCAAGCTGCACCGAGCCGTCGGGTATGGCGGTACCCGCTTTTCGGTTCACAAATATTTTGATGTCTCCGGCATTGCCTTGCGCGGCGAGCGCCTGCGCCAGCTCGGGCATAAAATGTTTTCCCACAAAACCCATGAGCTTCTCTAGAAATTGATTCTCGATCTCTTCGTGAGTCGCTCCCAGGAACGGCTTTGCGCTAGGATCGGCGGAATGTATGGCGAAGCCACCTCCGGGTTTGAGCTCGATGTGAAAGGCGCATTTGAGCTCCCTATTTTCCAGCGGCAGCTTCAGACCGGGAAACTCCGCGGCCAGGGCACTGGCAATGTTCGCCTGAATTTTTCGTTGCAGTTCCTCCCGCGTCGGTGCTTCGAGTGGCAGCACCGCAGGATCGGTGGGATAGGCGATGAAGCCACCTCCGGGCTTGGGCTCAATACGATAGGTGAAATGCGTGATCAGGCGTTTGAGGTCCATGGGACGTGATTGTAGCGTGATTCTTAATGGCAATCGTAATTACGTCGGTGCTGCTCACCTGGAAGACTCGCGGGCCAAATTGTGGAGTACAGTCTAACGATTTCGCGGCTTGCTTTTCGCTGGCAACTTCTTCCCAATCAGAAGAAACTCCAATCATGGTTGGGGGTAAGGACTACGGGGATCGAACGGTAACGGCTGCTAAAGCCTGGAGGGATTTGGTGGACCTGGTCGGGTTCGAACCGACGACCTCTTCCATGCCATGGAAGCGCGCTCCCAACTGCGCCACAGGCCCACACTGCGTGCCGAAACAGCAGAAGGGTTAAACTCTGTATACAATTAGAATTGTCGCCCACCTCCCTGCGTTAGTCAAACGAGGCGTACCCCCATTTTGAGAAACAGTGGAAAATTAGTATCCTGATGTCGCTTGGTGCGTATCCCTTTGCCATCCACAATGAATTTAAGATCAATCAGCTTCGTCGTTCTTCCCTTTTTCCTCTTGTCTGCCTGCCTTTCAACAGCACAAGCCGCGCCTAAGGGCCAAGCGGCGGCTGGTCCGCCCGTGTCCTACACCTCGGTAAGTCAGTTGAACATGCTGCTCTCGCAAGTCGAGCAGGCTGCGCAGGCGACGGCTGTCGATTTGGCAAGACTCCGGATTGAGCGCTGGAAGACCGATTCCTCCACCAAGCGTCAAACTCAGGCTAATGTGGAATCTGTCCAACGCAATTTACAGAACGCGCTGCCGGAGATCATCAACCAGCTACGCGCTTCGCCAGAAGATCTGACGGCGACTTTCAGGCTGTATCGGAACCTCGATGTGCTCTTCGATGTTTTTGGCTCCCTGGTAGAGGCAGCGGGAGCGTTCGGTTCCAAGGACGAGTTCCAATCACTTTCCAACGATCTCAGCGGGCTGGAAACAGCACGCCGCTCCCTCGCCGAGCGCATGGAAAACCTGACCACCTCGAAGGAGGCGGAACTAGCCCACCTGCGCGCGCAGGTGAAAATGTCGGCGAACCCGCCAGCCCCGTCAAAAAAAGTTATTGTGGACGACACTGAACCTGCCAAAAAACCCGCCCCCAAGAAAAAGACGCCCAAAACCACTAAGCCGGCCACTCCACCAGCGACTCAGCAGCAACAAACAACCCCGCAGCCGCAACCGAAGTAGATTTACAAGAATCGACTCGCCAAGTGGGTGCGCTTCAAAACGCCCCCCTGCAAATATCTGTATCTCTTTGAAAATCAGGCGCTTAATCCTGGAACTCTCAACTGTACGCTGGAGTCTATGTATTAAGGAGGGTAGCGGCCAGGCGGTGCGGGCGCTGATTACTTTTGATGCGAGTTTGCGAAGCGAAAAAAACTATAATAGGGGTTACGCCATGACAGTCATGGCGGGAGCAACCACGTTGGGCGATCTCGCAAGCGCAATCGGAGTGCGGGCTCAGGAAGCCGCCATTGTCGCGGAACTGAAGGCCGGATCAGAGGACGCGTATGCCTGGCTGATCGGTGAGTTTCACCAGCCGATTTATAGCCTGGTGTACCGCATGGTCAACGATCCGGCTGACGCCGCCGATACTACCCAGGAAGTGTTCCTGAAAGTTTTCCGCGGAATGAAGCATTTCCACGGCGAGTCGAGCCTGAAGACATGGATTTATCGCATCGCGCTCCACGAAGCCTCAAATCGCCGGCGCTGGTGGTTCCGGCACAAGGCGCGTGAGACTTCGATTGAGCCGGGCGAGTCAGATGCAAGGCTGGACAACGCGGCCGGCTTTGAGAATTCTCTGGTTGACGAACGCGATTCTCCGTTCGACAACGTGGCTCACGAAGAGGTCCGGGCACAGGTGGAACAGGAATTACACAAAGTACCCGAACCGTATCGCACGACGTTGGTTCTGCGTGACCTGGAAGAGATGTCGTACGAGGAGATTGCCGAAATCATGGAAGTCTCTCTAGGCACAGTGAAATCCCGGCTCACTCGTGGGCGTCAAGCGCTTAAGCGCCGTTTAAGCACGTACGTTCGAGAAGTCGGACCGGAACTCGGCTTATTGAGCCCAGAGCCAGAGAATGATCAAGTGCATGAGGCAGAGTGCCAGATTTCCAGTGGTGGGAAGCGGATTGAGGTGACACCATGAAGTGCGGTGAGGCCAAGTCGTTGTTCTCGCCGTATCTGGACGGCGCCGTGACCGGTACCCAGATGCACGCGCTCAGCCAGCATCTGGAAATTTGTTTGCGCTGCAAGCGCGAATATGACGGGCTTAAGAGCACTCAGCAGTTGCTTACGAGTGTCGGGCGAAGAAAGGCGCCGGCCGATCTGGCATTGAGACTGCGCGTTGCAGTCTCCAATGAGGCGGCGCTGGCCAAGCGGCCGCGCTTTGACGGCATGCTAGTCCGATTGCAGAATGCGGTAAACGGTCTGGTGGTACCCGCCACGGCGGGATTGGTAAGCGCCGTGATTATCTTCGGCGTGCTGATGGGGATGTTTGCTCTCCCCGCTCAGTTACAAGCTGGCAATGAAGACGTTCCACTCATGCTCTATACCGCGCCAGAGCTGCAGCAGACGGCATTCGGCATGACGCTGAATTCCATCAACGGCGATTCCCTGGTGATCGAAGCCGATGTGGATGCCAATGGCCGCGTACAGGACTACCGCATCGTCTCCGATCCGGACGATTCCAAGGACCTGTTGCCACAAGTGAAGAACATGCTGATCTTCACCACGTTTCGGCCAGCAACCTCCATGGGGCGGCCCACCTCAGGTCGGGCCGTGCTGTCGTTCTCCAAGATCAGCGTGAAAGGGTAAAACGCATTTGGCACTTAGCATTTAGCCCTGTAGGGTCAATGCTCGTCCCAACATTTAACCACAGCTGGAACCTCAACTGGCCAAGTGCTAATTGCCAAGTGATAACGGGGCTTTCTTCCGTTTGACCCTCTCTCAATAACACCTTAAACTGGCATAGTAACTCCGACATTGCCCGCCAGCCTGCAGGAGGTTTTCCCTGGGTTCCAGGTGTCTACGTTGGCTCTTTCGCCGAGGTGTCTTTTTCTCAAAACACCCCAAAAGTGGCTCTGGACACGAGTGAGACTCTGTTCACCGTCCTTACTTCTATTAATGCCTGCGGATACGACCAGGAAGTGAACGGCTCCGACCCGCTTCGGTCACAGGTGCGCTCGGAAGTCGCCAAGGCCATACAGGGATCGGATGAGGCCCGGGAAACTGCCAATGTAATGTGCACGTTCTACCGCGATCATCAGCAACCGGATAATTCGCGAGAACTCGCGCAGTATGTGTCACTGGCGCTCTACCTGGCTGGACCACCCACATTTGCTGCCAAGGTGAAGGACTCCGAACTGCCTCCCGATGCGAGAAACCTGGTTGGATTTATTCCGCTCCTGCAGAAGTTTTATGCGCAAGCCGATCTCCAAGGCTTCTGGCAGCGCCACCGCGAAGCCTACTCTGCGCTCACCAACCGTTATCACGAGCCGCTGGCCAGGATGTTGTTCGATACAGAGATCTATCTGAAGATGCCCTCCTCTGGATACTTGGGACGCCAGTTTACCGTCTATCTGGATCCCATGGGTGCACCTAGCCAAGTCAATGCACGCAATTACGCCGCAGATTATTATGTCGTGATTTCTCCGTCCGGATCTTCGCTCAAGATGCAGCAGATTCGGCACACGTACCTGCATTATCTTCTGGATGCTCTTGCACTGAAGAACGGTGGAGCGATGAAGCGGCTGGAACCGTTGCTCGAGACGGTCAAAATGGCGCCCTTAGAGGAAAACTTCAAGAGCGATATTTCCCTTCTCGTCACCGAGTGCCTGGTACGCGCCGTGGAAGCGCGCACTATGGGGCCCAGCAAGTTACCCGAAGCAGAACGCACTAAGGTAGTGGATGAATCCGTCCACGAAGGTTATATTCTGACGCAGTATTTTTACGATGCGTTGATTCAGTTTGAAAAAGGTCCAGTGGGTATGCGCAACACCTACCCGGACATGCTCGCCAGGATAGACATTGGCAAAGAAAAGAAGCATGCATCCCAGGTTGAATTCGCGCAGCAAGCCGCACCTGAACTGTTGCATCTTTCCCGACCGGTTAACGAGCACCTTCTTCTCACGGCCGAACGCCGCCTGACGGTGGGCGATACACAGACTGCTCAGAAGCTTGCGCAAGAGGCACTGGACGAGAATCGCGAAGATCAGGGACGAGCACTGTTCATTCTGGCCCAAGTGGCTACCATGAACCGCGACATCCAGGGTGCGCGCAGCTACTTCGAACGCGCGCTCCAGGTCGCGCAAGAGCCCAAAGTAATTGCCTGGTCACATATCTACCTGGGCAGGATTTTTGATTTAGAGGAGAACCGGGAAGCAGCTTTGGACCATTACCGGGCTGCGCTGAACGCCGGTAATGCGCTTCCGGAAGCGAAGGCCGCTGCGGAACACGGCATCCAGCGACCCTACGAACCGCCGACCGCTCCGCAGTAGGCAGGGCCAGCCGGTCGGAAATTTGAAATTCGTGCGATCGTAAGCATCGTGATCAAGGAGAGAGCATGAAGCGAGTAGCCACGATGGCAGCAGCCACAGTAGCCGCAATGCTAACTTTCAGTGTGGCAAGTTTTACGCAGTACAAGAGTCAGCCCACAGGACAATCAACCTCACAGAATCCGCCCGCGGGTCAAAAGAACACGCCGCCGCAGCCGGCAACGCCGCAAGGTAGTGCTCAAGGCAGCGCCCAGCAAGGCGCAGCGGCTCAGCCACAAGGAAAGCGTCCGCCACAAGCCAAGACGCAGCCGGAATACGACGCTTTTCAAGCGGCCGTCGGCATCAACGATCCTGCTGCCCTGGAGAAAGCCGCGAACGATTTTGCCGCCAAGTTCCCAGACAGCGAATTGCGAATTGTGCTGTATAAAGCTGCCACTCGCGCGTACCAGAGCGCGAACAATGCCGACAAGACGGCTGAGGTCGGTCGGAAGGTGCTGGCACTTGATCCTGACGATCCCGAAGCGCTGGTGATGGTGGCCAATGTGTTAGCGGAGCGCACGCGCGATACCGACATCGATAAGGATCAGCGCATGGACGAGGCCATGAAAATGGCCCAGCACGCCACTCAGACCATTGACACCGACATCGGCGCGCCTCCGGGAACGTCGCAGGACAAACTCGATGCCTACAAGTCGCTGTTGCGCTCGAATGCCTACTCCATCATAGGAACGTTGGAGTTTAACCAAGGCAAATTTCCTGCCGCCGAAGCCGACTTGCGCAAATCCATCGATGCGTTCCCTTCCCAGCCTGATCCGGTCGTGGTGTTGCGGCTCGCGCTTACGCTGGACAAGCAGGGAAGATATCCTGATGCGCTTAAAGAAGCTAACCGGGCCGTGGACATGACCCAGGAAAACACCACCGTGGGAGGCTTGGCGCGCAAGGAGCGGGACCGCCTGGTGCAACTGAATGGAGGAACTCCGACTCCGCCGGCTAAGTCTCCGTCAGGTACAACCGGCACCGCTGCTCCTCCGGCGCAAAAACCGCCGGACCCCAACAAGTAATCTAAGGCCGCAGCGCCGCAGAGTTTCTCGGGGAAAATGGCTGGCGCGGGTTCGCTCAGTCGCACCGGGTAGAGTGCCGCTTTTGCGGCGATGTCAAATGAAAGCACGTGAAATTGCGGCGTTGGAAGCGGCCTTGGGGTACCATTTCAAGCGTCCGGAATTAATTGACCAGGCTCTCACCCACAGCTCGCAGGCGCGTGAACGGGAAGCACTTCAGTTGTCGCCAGCGGGAGCACGTGTAGGCGACAACGAGCAGATGGAGTTCCTTGGGGATGCCATCCTGGGGCTGGTTACCAGCGAAGAATTGTTTCACCGCTTTCCTAACTTTACCGAGGGCCAACTCTCAAAACTCCGGGCTCATTTAGTCAGCGAAAAGCATCTAATAAGAGTAGCTCAGCAACTCGAACTGGGGCATTACCTGCGCTTGGGCAAAGGCGAGGAAAAAAGCGGGGGGCGAAGCAAAACTGCGCTGCTGGTGGATGCCTTGGAATAGAGCCCGCCCGGCAGCTGATTCTGCAGACAATCGTCGCGCCGGAACTGCAACACATGGATCTGGCGGGCAGCGGCTTGCCGGTGACCGATTTCAAGTCGGCCTTGCAGGAAACTCTGCAGGCCCTCGGGCAACCACAGCCTTCCTATGTTTTGGTGAAGGAAGAAGGCCCGGAACACAACAAGATTTTTACGGTCGAGGCACGCCTCAGGACCACCGAGGCCGAGGGCAAATCAGAGTTTGTGGGACGAGCTGCCGGGTCGACCAAGAAAAAGGCGGAACAGGACGCCGCCCGCCAAGTGCTGGAATATCTCGCCTCGCTGCCACGCGTGGTGGCGAGCAAACATCCGCGGAAGGGCCAATCAAGTGTCAACCAGTGACGTCGCAGCGGTGCCGGTACA
Organism: Acidobacteriota bacterium; assembly: GCA_003225615.1. Classification (GTDB taxonomy): domain Bacteria; phylum Acidobacteriota; class Terriglobia; order Terriglobales; family Acidobacteriaceae; genus QIAS01. The sequence continues at coordinate 8,290 of QIAS01000146.1, forward strand.
GTCCCGGTCGAAAGTGTCAACCGCCGACTGGCCCACTTCTATCCAATCGCTGCTGGCTACCGTTGTGATTGCGGTGTTTGTGATCACCTTCGTGATCCAGGCTTTTCAGATTCCTTCCGAGTCGATGGAGAACACTCTGCTCATTGGCGATTACCTGCTGGTCGACAAATTCTGTTACGGCGGAGGTGGGATCTGGGATCGCATCGC
>QIAS01000146.1:8606-9232 GCA_003225615.1 Acidobacteriota bacterium
TGTGCGGTACAGCGCTCTCACGCGTGACAACTTCCGCGATGATTTCCCGCGTGTAGATATTCCCGCGCCTGGACTCGAAGCGGGCTGGTGGCTGGAAATGCGCAAACTGGTTGAAGATGGCGCACTCATCGTTCCTCAAGGTTACTATTTCGTTCTCGGTGATAACCGTGATGAGAGTTTGGACAGCCGCTATTGGGGCTTTGTGCCGCGCGAAAATATTATCGGCCGTCCACTCCTGATTTACTGGTCGGTGCGCGATGTCAGCGATCAGATGCCGCTAGCCAGCTCGCCGGGTGATAAACTTTACCGTTTCGGCTATGCCGTCGCCCATTTGTTCCAGATCACCCGCTGGGACCGTACATTCCGTTTAGTGAACTAGATGCCTGAACTCCACCTCTCAACTGGAAAGACACAATTGGTCAAGAAAGCAGAGAAGAAAGAAGAAAAACAGCGCGAAACGACTGTCGAATTTCTCGCCTCGTTGGCAGCGGTCCTGGTTACTGGACTGTTCATCATCACGTTCCTCGTGCAGGCCTTTGAGATCCCCTCCAGTTCCATGGAAGACACGCTGCTCATCGGCGACCATGTATTCGTAAATCGGGTGCAGTTTGCTCCGCGTACTCCTT
>QIAS01000146.1:9356-13208 GCA_003225615.1 Acidobacteriota bacterium
TGGTCTATCGCGACGGGCAAAAACTGGACGAACCATACGTGCTGCACAAGAACAAAGACGTCTACAATCCCTATCGTGATAACTTTCCCGCCGTGCCTCCGTCCGATTTCTATAATGTGGCCCCCGAGTGGCAACTCACAATGAAGAATCACATCCAAGGAGAAGACATCGTCATCCCGCCGGACAGCTACTTTGCCATGGGCGATAATCGGGACGTCAGTTACGACAGCCGTTACTGGGGGTTCATTCCCAAAGAGAACGTAATTGGGCGGCCGATGTTTATTTACTGGTCGTTCGAAACGCCGTCTAATCAGTATCTGCAAAAAGAAGTAGGCGAACGAGCCAGGTTTCTGGCGCACGTGGTGCTGCATTTCTTTGATGGCACGCGCTGGCGCCGGACCTTCCGGATCGTACAGTGAAATTTCTTCGCACAAGGCGCGGGCTGATTTTTGCGGCATTGGTCCTGCTGCTCGCACTTTTTCTGATACGCCCCGGGGCCGGAGGTGTGAAGACCCGGTTATCGCGTTCCATAAGCCTGGCACTCGGACGGCAGGTTGAAATCGGCAAGGTTAGGCTTCGCATATTGCCCCAGCCGGGTTTCGATCTACAAAACTTCGTTGTCCACGATGATCCCAGCTTCAGCGCCGAACCGCTGCTCCGCGCCGAAGAGGTAACCGCCGCGATACGGCTGGTGTCTCTGCTGCGTGGCCGAATCGAAGTCTCCAGCCTCAGCCTCAACGAGCCCAGCTTAAACCTTGTCTACCACCAAAGCGGACACTGGAACATCGAGAACCTGCTGGAGCGCACCGCAAAAATCTCTGTCGCGCCCACCGCCAAAGTACGTTCTGAGACGCGCCCTGGCTTCCCTTACATCGAGGCCGACCGGGGACGAATTAATCTGAAAATCGGGCAGGAAAAAAAGCCTTACGCCCTCACCAACGCCGATTTCTCCATTTGGCAAGACTCGGAGAATGCATGGTCGATGCGCCTGAAGGCGCAACCCGTCCGCACTGATTTCAATCTCAGCGATACCGGTCTTTTGAAAGTCAGTGGTTCGTGGCAGCGCGCGGCGACGCTCGCCGGTACCCCTCTCCAGTTCAGCTTGCAATGGGATCGCGCCCAACTGGGTCAACTTACGAAGCTGATCTCCGGCACCGACCGAGGATGGCGCGGAGCACTATCAGCAACTCTCACTCTCACCGGCAATCCCGAAGATTTGAGTATTACCGCCAGCAGCTCGGTCCAGGATTTTCGCCGTTACGACATTTTTGCCGACGATGCACTTCGTCTGGCCGCCCATTGCGTCGCTCACTACAGTTCCGCCGATCGCACGCTGCGCCAAATCATCTGTGGGGCCCCCGTCGGTGATGGCACGATAAGAGTTCAGGGAAATCTGGCGGGTGTATTGCAATCGCGCAGCTATGATTTCACGCTCTCAGCCGAGGAACTGCCCATCCAGGCGCTTACCAGACTTGCACGTCACATCAAGAAAGAGTTGCCCTCCGACCTGCTGGCCAGCGGCAGCTTGAACGCCAATCTGAGCATGCGCTCCGCCGCAGACGGGCGAGCGATTCTGTTGGAGGGGGAAGGTCAGACGAGTGCTTTTCGGCTTCGCTCTGCTCTCACCAGGACTGATCTTGAGCTCGGGGAAGTTCCATTCGCGATAACTGAAACTACCCGGAACGGAAGCAAGAAGATCAGAAGGACTGGCACAACTCCGGAGATGCACCCGCAAGAAGCTCATCTTGATATGGGACCATTCACGTTGCCGCTCGGACGCCCCACACCGGCCGTATTGCGGGGATGGGCCTCCAGAGCCGGATACAGCTTCTACGTTCAGGGTGATGCCCAGGTGAGTCGTCTGCTCCAACTGGCGCGAACCTTCGGTATGCCGTCGGCGCAACCAGTTGTGATGGGGACAGCCAGGATTGACCTTAAAATCGCCGGGCAATGGTCCGGATTTGCGCCTCCGAAAGTTACGGGAACAGCGCAATTGGATGATGTGCGCGCCGACGTCCGCGGCCTGAATGCTCCTTTGGAAATCGCGTCTGCCAACCTCCACTTCGCCGAAGACCAACTCCAGATCCAGAACGTGTCAGCCACTGTAGGAGAGTCCCAGTGGACCGGATCACTCTCGTTGCCCCGGCATTGCAACTCGCCGCAAGCCTGTGCTGTCTCGTTCAATCTTCATACCGAGGAACTCAATACCGATCAGTTGAATGAACTCTTCAATCCACATCCCCGCAAACGGCCCTGGTATCACCTCCTCTCACCATCGCTGATGCCGAGGCCGTCCATCCTGACCGAACTGCAAGCTGCCGGCAAACTCACTGCGACCCGCATGGTAGTTCGAAACCTTGCCGTGAACCACGTCTCCGCGGACGCGGAACTTCAAAGCGGCAAACTGACGCTTTCGGACTTGCACGCGGACGTTCTGGGCGGTAAACACAGCGGCGAATGGCAGGCAGATTTCAGCGTTCAGCCCCCGGTTTATTCCGGCACGGGCTCTCTGGATAAGGTTTCCCTCGAGGAATTCGCGAAGTCCATGCACGACGGCTGGATCACGGGTACGGCGCGCACAAGCTATCGTCTCACCACCTCCGGCTATACGACCGCAGAACTGCTGAATTCCGCCACCGGAACCCTTGAATTCGAAATGCGAAACGGGACGCTGCCGCACATCGCCATGGTCACCGCTCCCGCTCCATTTCGCATACGCCTCTTCAAGGCGAGCCTGATCCTAGTGGATGGCAAACTCCAGATTCAGGAAGGCAAACTGGACGCCTCAGACGGCATCTATCAGGTAAGTGGCACGGCCTCTCTGGGACGAAATTTGAATATCCGGATGGCTCGCGATGGTGCGCATGCTTTCAGTATTACGGGAACCGTTGCAGAGCCGCGCGTGGTTCGGGTATCGGGGCCTGAGACCCAGGCCGCACTGACACCATGAGACTCTTCGTACTTATTGTTTTGTCCACCATCACGGCCTTTCCAACTTTCCAATCCAGCGCCAAATCCGGTGACTCAGCCCCGGTCGAGAGCCTGGAGCACAAGTTAACCTACATCGAGCAAAATGCAGCACTGGCGCATCCTAACCAGGCTCCCACTCACCTTACGGAACAGGAAATCAACGCGTATCTGGCTTCGGGACGGGTGCAGTTCCCTGCCGGCATCCAATCACTGCAACTGCAAGGCGAGCACGGCCTCGTTACCGGTAAAGCTCGTGTTGATTTTGATCAGGTCAAGGCGGGCCAGCACAATGGGAATCCGCTGCTCAGCGTTTTTAGCGGCGTGCATGATGTCACGGTTGTGGCCCACGCCCACGGCGCCGGTCATCAAGGCTTTGTGCACGTCGATTCGGTTGCGCTCGATGGAATCGAGATTCCTCAATTCGCACTCGAACTTTTTGTGGAAAAGTACATCCAACCCCGCTACCCGGGTATTGGAATCGACTCCCGTTTCGCTCTGCCCGATAAAATCGACACGGCGACCGTAGGCCAGCACGAAGTGATCGTCACGCAGAAGTAAGGTCTTCCCAAGACCCCGATCTGATAGCTAAGTCAGAGCGGCTTTGGGTGGCGCAGCGCTTTAGCGCTGCATTACGTCTCTGTTAAAAGACCGGCTTCAGCCGCTGAGGTACTTACTTCGCTGTGTATCCCGGGCCCCGCAGCACTTTACCCGGCCGCGCCCCAGTCATCTTCCCGCTCTCAATAACCGGCGCTCCATTCACCAACACATACTCCATGCCTTCAGACAACTGATTAGGATTCTCAAACGTCGCCAAATCACGCACTCGCGCTGGATCAAACACCACAACATCCGCCCACATGCCCTGTTTCAAAACGCCGCGAT
>QIAS01000147.1:0-291 GCA_003225615.1 Acidobacteriota bacterium
AAATTGTTCGGCGAGCGCGGGAACAGGGTGCGAAATCGATGGCAGTCACGTTCGAACCGCACCCCGCACGCATCCTGCGGCCCGACTCGGGCTTAAAGCTGCTTACTCCCACCCCGGAAAAACTCCGGCTACTTCAGGCCACCCGTGTTGACGCCGTGCTTCTGCTCCCTTTTGCTCGCGACCTGTCGCTGATGACACCTCATCAGTTCGCTCACGAAATCTTAAAGAATCACTTGAAGGCGCGAGAAGTCCACGAAGGCTACAACTTCCGCTTTGGCCATCGGGCAGCCG
>QIAS01000147.1:581-7728 GCA_003225615.1 Acidobacteriota bacterium
GCAACCGGCCTACGTTTGGCACGGAATCATTCGCCATTGAAACCCACTTGCTTAACTTCCATCCCCTCGAACTCACGCCCGAGACGGAGGTGGAAATTCATTTTCTGCAACGGCTGCGCGATGAAATCAAGTTCCCTTCGGTCGACGCTTTGCGCGAGCAGATTGCCAAGGACGTGAAAAAAGCCCGGCGATACTTCCTTCTGGCAAACAATTTACGAAGTACGAAGGACGATTTACTAAGTAAGAAGAATGCGTCGCGCTAGAAATCAACAATCAAAAAAACCATGGAGGTCTTCGCACTTCGTACTTTGTTTTTCATTCCGTTGCCAGTTCTTTTCCCCTTGTCTCTGGTAAAAGCGAAACGGCAATGATCATGACGAGATATGCGCTCAACGCGAACAGGGCGATGGCGCGTCCCAAAGCAATGCGGCCGCTCAGGTAGCCCACCAGCGGCGGGAAGCTAGCGCCGATGCCGCGGCCCACGTTGTAAGAGAAGCCCTGTCCTGAGCCGCGCAACCGCGTCGGAAACAACTCGGTCAGAAATGCTCCCATTGGGCTGAAGGAACCGGAGGCGAAGAAGCCAAGGGGAAATCCGAGTACCAGCATGACCTGATTGCCGACTGTCAACGTGGTATACGCTGCCACCGTCAGCAATGAACACACGGCAAAGAGAATGAGCGTCCGCCGGCGGCCAAGCCGGTCGGTGAGATAGGCGCCTGTCAAATAACCTGCGAATGCGCCGGCAATTACCACGCCCAGGTATGCACCTGTGTTCAGCACCGAGAGGCCACGCGCAGTCTTCAGATACGTCGGCAGCCAAGTGGTTACGGCGTAGTAGCCGCCTTGGGCTCCGATCGCCATCAGCGACGTCAGCAGCGTGATGCGCAGAAGCGCCGGGGTAAAGATTTCCAGGAAGTGCGTGGACTTACCTTGCTGCGCCAGGGTCGTGCGCGTCTGACGGTAGACTTCGGGTTCGGGAACGTAGCGTCGAATGTAGAAGACCAGTAAGGCGGGAAGGATTCCAATCCAAAACATGGCACGCCAGGCAATCGCCGCGGGCAGCACCGAGAAGAGCAAAGTGTAGAAGAGCGCCGCCACGCCCCAACCGATAGCCCAGCCACTCTGAACCGTTCCAACCGCTTTGCCGCGGTGCTCCGCCCGAATGATTTCGCCCATCAGAACGGATCCCACCGCCCACTCGCCGCCAAATCCCAATCCTTGCAGGCCGCGAGTCACCATCAGTTGCCAGAACGAATTAGTGAATCCGCTCAGGAAGGTAAAGAATGCGAACCAGGCAATCGTGATCTGCAGCACGCGGGCGCGCCCGAAGCGGTCGGCGAGCAATCCCGCAAGCCACCCGCCCACGGCGGACACCAGCAGGGCTCCGGACGCCAGCAGCCCCGCCTGCCCCTTGCTGATGTGCCAGGCCGTGATCAGGCTGGGAATAACGAACGTGTAGGCCATCACGTCCATGCCGTCCAAAGCCCAACCGCCGAAGGTGGCAATGAGCGTATTGCGCTCCGGCGGCGTCAGCTGAAAAATCCATGCCCGGTCAGGCCTCGGCAATATCTGCTCGGTATGAATTCGTTGCTGAGATGGAGATATGGACATGGGCCCCCGCGCAATTGATTATTGCAGGCTGGCTCCAAAAATCAACAAGCTGTGCTCACTCAGGTTCCCTACTCCTGCGCCCGGGGGGAACGTTTTTACTCGGCAAGAGCAGGCCGCAACCCAGGTCCAACCACCCCATTTACCAAGTCAGACGTGGAGTCGCCTTCCGTAGTTTGCTTAGCTCTTGTCTTGAGGGAAAGTAGATGAGCGTGTAGTCTTCACCAACCGAACTACCCTGAACCCGCGTACACCTGATCGAAGGAGTGCTGATGAAGGACGCTTACGAAGTTTTGCAGCAGAAAGAATCAGACCTTGCGCGTGTGCGGCACGAACTCGAGAGCTTGCGGATTACCGCCTCTCTACTTAGCGACAACTTAAGTTCTGAAGAATTGCCCAGGAAACGCGAGAGCTCGGGAGAGAAAACATTGGACAGCAGGCCAGAAGCGACCGGAACGGACGGTCTGTCTTCCTCGAACGATAATTCACGGCCAACATTCTGGGATTCTCTGACACGCAGAAAGTAGCCGCTGATGAAGTTCACATGCATCATGATTTGTTCGCGATTGGCTACCAATATTTCTGCAGTACGCTGACCACCGAGCTGGTGCTGCCGTCAGGACGAATCGCCCACAATCCGCGACATTCCCCGTCGCTGGGACGCATCGGATCACCCTGTGCGGTATCGATGGGTGCCGGTTGCCCATTATTTTCATGACATTCATTGTCGAACACGTTCCACATGAAGGCGCCCGAGAGTCCGGCCGATTTCGCGGTGCTCAGTAGAGTTTGAGTGCGCCATATCGTTTCCTTCTGACGCTCATTCTCGTAAAGTCCGAATTCCGATATCAGGATGCGCTTGTCTCCCAGGCCCAGGGGATCCGGCGCGAACTGTTTAATGGTGTTCAACGCCAGAGTCATAGCCGCCTGCATCGACCCCGGATCGGTGCCTTGAAGAGTGGAATCGTATGATGAGTACGTCACCATATCAGAAGCGACTGCAGGTACGACGGTATTGATGACGCGCGCTAATCCGTTCTGCGCGAAATCAAGTACCCGATTCACTTCGACTGCGTTGAATACGTTTACGGTCGTGGGATTGCCCGCATCCTGCCGCGCCCGGGTTACTCCACGCTGGCGCGCTGAGAGCCACGCTCTCATGTCGTTGATCATACTGTCCGAAATGTTCCGGCTGGCATCTCTGCTGCCCTGCAGCCCAATCCAATCGCCTTCCCAATTCTTCAATACAAAGGTTTTGCCCGTTCCCTCGTAATGATGGAATAGGTAAATAGCCAAGTTGTAAAACTCATTCTCTTCTGCCTGTTCGCGACCGGAACTAGCGAAGCCTGCCACTTGGTCATGGGTAGCAAACGTATAGGCGGTAAGCACGATGGTTTGGAAGGGCAAGCCCAGCACATGGGCGTAGGGGGCAGCCTGGACCAGATCGGCAACATTGGTGGGGTCCGTTGCCGGCCAGGAGGCGGACTTGCGATCCGGATAAGTCGACCGGAAAGTGGGCGTCAAGTACACGAAAATAGATTTCGAACCGAGTTGCTGGATGCGCTCGGCGCCTTCAATCAAATAATTTTCATTGGTAAAACCGTAATTGCCCGAGGCATGCGCGATGCCGGCTGAAAATGTCTGCAGGAAATTGGTCGCGGTTCCTGCGATGGTCCCTGAGGGGGTTGCCGAGGCCTTCGTAGAAGCCGCAAAGCCGCCTCCGCCACAAGCTACTGTGCAAACCAAAGCTGAAAGAAGAATAAACAAACACAAAGGGGCTAACTTCAAGAGACTTCTCCCAATCTTTCAAAGGAATTTGGTCACTTTCACTCAAGCCGCTTGCTGGAGCGGGGACGGGAGCAGGCGCCGGCGGCCGCAGGTCATCTCACGTGTGACATCCATCACAGGAGGTCTCGCCCTGCTCTGAAACAGCTTGCGGAGTATGTCAGCGAGGTCGGAACAGCTCTGTGCCGCTAAAACGAAACAGACTTAAGTGCTGCCAGTGTAGGAAAGAATCCAGCAACTCTCAATCGGTCAACCCTCTTACATTGTGAGAATTATGCAAAGGAGCTAAAGCTAACCAAGGAAGCTGCTTACCGAGTTGTCATAGAAGGAACTACTTAGAGGCCGTTTGGGGGATGCGAAAATACACCTGTGAAATATTTGAATATAAGCAAAAACTGTCACGTTTCGTGCATGCGGTGGTGCCGGTGTGTTTCCTAGGTCGGAGCTAGCTCTCTAACGGAAGAAAGCACATCTTCTCCAATCGGAATATGCGGGCGGATGGCCTTCCGTTGCCGATGAACGTGAAGGATTCCGCTTGGCAGTCCGCCGAAAGAAATGGCACCCCGTCAAGTCAGGCTATCTCCGTGGTGGCGATCGGTTTGATCTTTTCGCGGCGAATGATCTTAGCCTTGGCTTCTCTTCCGTCGGGCAATTTAATGAACAGGGCGTCGCGATCCACTCTTGCGGGAACGCCCTGATATCTTCTGGGTTCGAGAAATTTATCGTCCCACTTTAGAGGCTGATCGTATACCGCCGTGTAGAGCATCCCACCGATTATCACCGTGATTCCACGAATCACGTCATAGTCTCCGCCAGAGACGCTGGCAATGCCTTCCGGAAGCGGTGGCTCAAGGTTGAAGAATATCGCGCAGACGAAACCTTGCGGCAGCACCTTTCCCCTGCATGGATCTACGGTGGCTCTGCCAAACTCGTAATCTTCCATGGTGAGATAACTGAGGTATTCAGGATCCGTGCTGGCACGAGTGTAAAACGGTACGAACGGCCCGGCTAAAAGGAGCGTGAATGCGACGTGCTTCCACATAGGATGCTCGCGGCCATACGAATATTTGTGCTTCTGCAGAGAACGCGGCGCTGATAACGATGCTTACTGATCCGAAGCGATCAGGAACTCAAGACTCGCGGTCGGGACGAACAGGACGGGGTTCTCTGCCTGTCCTACCGTGGCCGTCCAGCCTTCGCCCCTCAACTCAGCCAGCAATTCAGGAGCGACGATCCAGAAGCCGTCGTTCTCGACATTTCGAACTGTGCCGTGGACGATTTTCTTCACACAGCGAATCCTGAACGCCACGTCTTTGTCACGCAGATGCTGTTTGTCAATCATAGAGCCGCGAATTATATACCGGACCCGGATTTTACAATTGCCGGCCAAATTGTGATGACTTTGCGAATCACATCGTAGTCGCCACGACCGGAGCGAAAACGGTGGCTCAAAGTCGAAGAATATTGCGCAAATAAGACCTTCCGTACAGGGCCTTCGGCGAGCCCGCGTTGCTATTATCGTAGACGTGGTTGAACCGTTCTACACTCGTTGCTGCATCGTGGGAGGTGGCCCGGCCGGCATGATGTTGGGATTGCTTTTGGCGCGCCTGGGCGTGGATACGTTCGTACTTGAAAAGCATGCCGATTTCCTGCGCGATTTCCGCGGGGACACGATCCATCCATCAACGCTGGATATCATGTACGAGCTCGGCTTTCTGGATGAATTCCTGAAGCGTCCTCATCAGGAAATACGCGAGCTTGCTGGGCAGATTGGCAAGGACACAGTCACGATTGCGGACTTCACGCATTTGCCGACTCACTGCCAATTTCTTGCCTTCATGCCGCAGTGGGATTTCCTGGATTTTATTTCTCAGCAGGCCAAGCGCTACTCCACGTTTCACCTGAAAATGCAGGCGGAAGTGATTGACCTCATCCACGAAAAATATACTGTGGCGGGAGTGCGCGCGACGACGCCGGAAGGCCCTCTCGAAATTCGGGCCTGGCTGACTGTGGGCGCCGATGGGCGCCACTCCACAGTTCGCGAACGGGCAGCCCTCGAAGTGGTTAATCTCGGCGCTCCCATGGATGTGATGTGGATGCGGATCAGCCGGCGTCCCGATGATCCTGGGCAGACCTTTGGCCATATTGACCAAGGGAAAATTCTTGTCCTGCTCAACCGCGACAACTACTGGCAATGTGCCTTCGTGATCCCTAAAGGGACGGCTGACGAAATCCGCCGGAGAGGGCTGGAATCGTTTCGCGCGGAAATAGCAGGTCTCGCGCCGTTCCTGCGCGACCGCGTAGAAGAGTTGCGCGATTGGAATCAGATCAGCCTTTTGACGGTCGCAGTCGACCGGCTGTCGCGATGGTGCCGACCCGGACTCTTGTGCATCGGCGATGCAGCGCACGCCATGTCGCCGATCGGAGGTGTAGGAATCAATCTGGCGATTCAAGACGCGGTTGCCACAGCGAATATACTCGGCCCAAAACTTCGGCAAAAAGCTCCTTCCGAAAGTGAGCTTCAAACTGTCCAGCAACGAAGGCATTTTCCGACTTGGGCGACGCAGCGGCTTCAACTTGCCATACAAAATAGGGTGATAAAGCGGGTTCTTGGCAGCGCCAAGCCAATTACACCACCCTGGCCAGTGAGGCTCCTGGGCCGCTGGCCATATCTGCGACGAATTCCAGCCCGGTTAATCGGGATCGGTTTCCGTCCCGAGCACGTAATGATGGCTGAGAATCGAACCGGCGCGCAGGACTAAACACATGTCTCGGCGCTCGAGACTATTCCATCGGCTCTACGAGCGTGACTTCTCCCCGCGCTCCGCGCTCGGGGCGCTGGATCAAAACGATGGCCGTGAGCACGATCACGATTCCCAGTATCTGGACGGGCTTCATCAACTCGCCGAGGGCGATGGCTGCAATCAGGATGGAGAAGACCGGCTCGAGGCAGCTAGCCACGATGGCGCGGGTGGGCTCAAGGTGCTGCAGGCCCGCGAAGTATAGGGCGAAAGGCACCAATACCGATATCAGCGAGAAGGACAGCAGAAACAGCCACTGCGCTCCGGAGAAATGTGCGGCAGCAATTTTCCACGGCGGGTTGATGATGATCCAGAAGGTCGAGGCAGCGACCAGGGTCCACAGCAGCACCTGCCAACGGTTGTAACGGGCAAGGATGCTGTGGCCGCTGACGTTATAAAACGCAAAAGAGAATGAGGCAACTACGGCCGCGATGACACCCGCCGCATTCAGGCGAAAGCCGCCCGCGCCTACTACTCCGATAGCGAGCGCGCATCCGACCACCGCGAGCGCGACTGCGGACACGCGCTGCACGGTCGCCTTCTGCAACCCGCGCGCAACCGTATAGAGCAGCACCCAGGCGGGTGCGGTGTATTGCAGAATGATGGCGGTGGCAACGTTGGTTTTCTGAATCGCAAAATAGTAGAGGTAATTGGAGGCCGCGACTCCCAGCACGCCCAGCAGGAAGCAGCGGCCCAGATCAGCAGCCGGTAGCTTCAGGTTCTTCCAGCCGCGCACTCCCGCCAGGATGGGCAAGAGCACCAGAAACGAAAACGTGGTACGGGCCTGGGAAAGGATGAGGGGATCGATGGGGCGCAGCGCTGCTCCAGCGGGCAGCAGGCGTCCGGTAAACGCGGCGCGGCCAAGCGTGGCGGCAATGCCCCACAGGAACGTGGCACTGGCAATATAAAAATAGCCGCGAACGGGATGCGTTTTAGCCGCCAAGAAGCTGGTC